>JASEFH010000016.1 GCA_030019205.1 Methanomicrobiales archaeon | reverse complement strand
CTTCCCAGTCGATCAGTGACTCGAGTTCGGAGAGCTTATCCCCGAGTTTCTGGATGCGTTTGTACTCCTCGTTCAGGGCAAAATCGGTGAGCGAATCCATCACTCACCATTTGTCGTGCTCCGGTAAAGCTCTTGTGGTTGGAGGGGGAGGATAATCAGAATTCTCTCCAGAAATTCCCGCACCGCAACGTGCCGTTCATCCCCTTTCGGGCGATACCCTTTTGCAAACATCAGCGCCCGGCCTGCTGATAAGATTGCATTGTACGCGATATTCCATGCCCATTCATCGTTGATCTCCAGGTTCTTTTCTGCCACGGCGAGATCACGTTCTGCAATTGTCATCGACTCCTTTACGACCTTAGGATCGACCCTAAATTTCTCGATCTTTCCCTCCTTCTCCAGCCGTTTAACCATAGTTGCAGTCTCCGAAGATGACCACTTTTGGACCATTCATGACATGTGTGACGAACGGATCGGATTCCTTCATTCGCTTGAGCAATTCATCTCTCCGCACCAATGTGTAATTGATCTCTCTCTGAATGGTCTTCTCGCATTCATTGATGGTTGGTATCAATTGCTCATCGCTCGCCTCTCCGACGATGAACAGATCGATATCGCTCGTAGCGATGGCTTTTCCGGAAGCAAAGGAGCCATAGATAAATATGCACTCGATAGTCTCCAGATCCGCCAGTCTGTCCTTCAGGTATTTGGAGACGCCCTCCGTCTTCAGGACGATTTTTTGTAAATCCTCATATAAAAAGAAGTTCTGGTTTACCGTGTAGTAAAGTTGTTTCCCTTTGAGAGTGGATTTAATTAAACCGAAGGATTTCAATCGATTCAACTCATTTCGAACGATGTTGTAGTTTTTCCCCGTCAATCGTTCGATTTCACGGATATAGTACTCATTACCAGGATTGAGAAGAAATAAGGTAAGCAATTGGACTCGCGTCTCGGATGAGATGAGCATCTCCAGCATGTTAGTTATAATATTGTACTCAATTGATTATAAAATATACTCAATCGATTACATTTTATACTCAATCGAATATCGAGGATGGGAATAATCATTTTTATTGAGCATTTTCAAGAGAAGAGATCTGGAAACGAATCGGGTGGTACTTCCACAAAGGTACTGCATTCTTCGAGTATTGTTCTGGAATTCTTTCTCTCACACTCTTTTCTCGAATCCCACCGATTCTATTGCTCGATTTGCTTCCTGAGTCGCCTTCACACGGCGGAGGTCGGGGGTCCGAATCCCTCCGGACCCATCCCTTTTCGCCAATCAACACTCGAATGGGCCTCGATTCCGTGAATGCTCAAAAAAATAGTCTTACTATCGCTCTGGAGGCCGTATTGCCCGTATCTTTCAGGATTTTTTACGGCGTCTTCGGAGAGTGTTAGGTGAATATGTTGCCCGATTTGCCTGTATTGGCATTCGGTTTTCCATTATTTCCCTTCACCATAGACCGAACATCCTCGTTAGCAGGATCTATTTAAAGAGTCCAGGACTAAAAACGTGATGTTGATCGACAAAAAATTCGAACTAATGTCTCCTTTAATTCCTCATACAGGGGAGGTCCGGTATCTGCATGAACTCCTTCCAAAAAAAGTCCATGTTGCAGAATCGATACCGTTCAGCTTGGACCACGGGAAATTCAACCCCCTGGCGCAGCCATCGAACTGGATTGCTGCGTCTTTGCACGGAAGGTCCTCTGGATGTGCGGTGCACCCAGGTACGGGAACACGTCCAGCATGTCGGTGTGCGGTCCTGTCCTGTCACTGGTCAATCTGCCGTTGAAAACCGTCAGAAAGACGCCTTTCCCATCGTCCGCGGGCTTTCTCCCATTTGCTGGATACGCTGCTTCCTTCCCGGGATCGTAGGGCAATACATCGGGCAACAGGCTCCTCGCTGCCGCCTCCGCCCCTTTCTGGGTATACCCCCCACTCTGCTCCAGAACGTGTGCGAACATGGGCACAAACCGCTCGTCATCTGCCGGCTCGCCACCCAGGTATGCCTCCCTCTCTGCTTCCGCCATGAAGGGGGTCTGCGTGGGTCTCGCACCGCGGTCCGCCTGCACCCAGGCACCGTCGACCTGCACGAGCGTCCGAACCCATAAGTTCAACCTTGCTCCTCCGCCCAATTCGCTGACGGGAATCTCTAAGGCTATGCTGCAGACATCCTTGTCGGCGAACCAGTCCGTCCCCGTGAACTGCATGTTGTTCCGAACGCCATCGATATCGAAGAAGAACGGATCGCTGCGCCAGCCGGCAAACAGGCGATACGCACCGGACTCCGCCACCTTTGCCTCGGGACCCATGGATACGGGCGATCCCTGGAAGATAACCTCTCCTGCATCGCCTGTTTTGGCAACCTCTTCTCCCTCCGCCCGACGTACAGTCGCCATCGTCGTACCATTTTCGTTATAGGAGAAGCGCATCCGATACGCGATGTCCGCGACCATGTCCTCGTCTGTATCCACTCTCAGCTCGTAGAGACCCTCGGGTGCGTAGGGTTCGCTGGTTGTCGGTTCCTGCTGGTTGAACGGTCTCTCTGGATCGAGCCCATGAGAAGGATGCGTATTTATGATAATGATGGACTTGCTGGCGTCGCCGGGTTTGGGAAACGCAAAAAGATCGGTGAAATCCACACGAGCGTCTCCGCGAGGGAAGCCAAAATTTGGTCCTGAATAGTGGTGCGTCATGAAAAACACCGGCGAGTGAGGATCATCGTACGTTTTATACTTTTGTGTCTGCACAGCGCAATCACAGCGTGTGGTCGACCACGTGCAAGTATTATTGAATCAACCAAACGAAACGTCACATCAAGTCAACATTTGTAGCCCTAAGTCACCTAACCGTGACCATGTATACCTTTTACAAATGTATGTCAACGTCGATTGACATATCCCTGATGCGCTGCTTCTAAGTCAACTTACGTTGATTTGTACCGATTCTTATCTTCCAAGATACGCAACAAGGAACTTATGCAGTTATTGCTTGTGATACACCTCGGAAGTAATTCCTCGGCAACCTCTTCTCGGATTTTGAGGCGATTGAGCCAGACAATGATCTTACTTTAGAGTTTGACGGCATTCGACCAGATTGAATCTGGCAATTTCTATTTGATTCATTTTCAGCATGGAATTACCCTGGCTGTGGTTGTAAATTCGATGAAGGAGCCCGTTGATGCACCTCATTTGCCCGGCTTCCCGGCGAGATAAACACATACTCTCAGCGTCTTCAGGATCATCCGATGCTGTTTTGAGATTCCGAACTCTTCAGCGAGGAGTGGACACACCCTCATACCAACGTGGACTGAAACCTCTCTTCTCCCCATCTTCTTTCTCCTCTCAGAGCGGGTACGCTCTAGCAGGACCGATGCCGGCTCGTACTCGCGCCCCTCCCGCCGGGCGAGTTCCGCCTCGGTGGGGGCCCGTCGCCCGGAGAATGCCCGGAAGAGAAGGGACTGCCGCATTGTCTCGATTTTCCGCGTGCCGCAGCAAAATCGACCTCGATCTTATTGGCGAGGGCAAAGAGGGCATCGATGCGGCGGACGATCTCGTGTTGTTCTGAAATGGGAGGAAGGGGAGCTGAGGGACCTGGCACTTTAGAGATATTTTGCGCATACAACCCTTACTGAATGCAGAAGTAGCAGGATCCAAACCATCCAATCCTCATGAGTACTTGAGATCTCATTTGGCCGATGAGACGGGAGATCGAAATAAAAAGTCCTAAATATCGTTTAAGGTGATATTTCCCTTATGAGAGCAAACCACTCAATTTTTTGCCTTTTCATGGTTTTTTGGTGCTTTCTTGTGGCTGCTTTACTCTTGAAATCCACTCAAAAGTAAACCCAGATGCCACACTGGGCTCGTATTCGATCGAACTTACAACGAGTCAATTTGTGTACAATGCCCTTAAGAATAACGCAAAAGAGCAGGGTTACTCCTCTTTAAGGGAGTCGATGACATCGAATGCTGACCCGAGGACGTATACCTACAACGAAGTCTGGGATGGAAGTACTGTTACGATCCGTATCGCCAGTACACAACCAGTGCAATCAACGGATCCTGAAAAATGGCAGATCAAAAAAGAAAGCGGCTACATGGTTTACAATGACAGACGACTCCTGTCAGATGAACCTATTGGCGATTCTAACGATTATACGGAAGCCATGCTGGGGGGCGTCGCCATCCACTACTATCTCGAAATGCCCGGTAACATTGTCGATACAAATGCGAATGTAGTGAGTGGGAATAAAGCCGAGTGGCATTTAACCGGATCAGACGCGTTCACAACAGAGATCTATGCGAAAAGTGAACTGCCGGCGTTTGCGTTACCCGGATTTGGAACACTGATTGCACTTATCGGACTGAGTTGTGCAATCGTATTGTTCATACGGAAGAGGGTATGAAGGAATAATACCTTTATAGAGCCATTACCTTTTTTAGCGGCGTATTCGATTGTCTTGAATAACCGGGACTCAATTAATCAAATGTCACCATTTTGGCTCTGTAGAATTTTTCTTCTGAATCGCTTCTTTGTTCTCCAACCCTGATTGTATCCCGATAGTATCGAAATTTCGAAAGGGTTATGTTCTTTTGGCAATTGTTATTGAACGTGGCTACGTGCTATTTCTGTGGTCGTCAAATTGAGGGCTTACCGTATACGTGTAGGCGGTGTAAACACCATTTTTGTTCCGACCATAGATTGCCTGAGTACCATTCCTGCCCGGAGAAAAGGGATTATTCCAAGAGAAGGCCTGAGGGCTATTATCCGCGTGATAATTGTGCAAATGAATATCCAAAGAAACCTCCCTCACGCAAACCAACATGGCGAACAAAACGCAGGATAACGAAGGCCTTCGGTATTATTGCGATTATTGCTGGCCTAATCCTGTTCTATCCTCACATAATCGGGCTCGTTTCCTCGGTAGGAAATAGTTTGCATGACTCTATTTCCCCCATCTCCCAGGAATCTCTATCGACGCAAGCCGCATCTTCTGGTCCCACAGATGATCAGAGTTTTCCAATTTCAGATATCCCTATTGTTGGACCAACGATCGATCCTTCGGCATCTTTTAACGATGCGCCAAAATCGCACAGTTACCCCTACTATTTCGGCGGTAGAAAAACTTTGAGTTTTACAACCTATAGCGGATTGAACGATTATTTTTCCAAGGAGAGCCATACATATCGATACGATTACGTAGATGAAGTCATCATGGAGTTGCTGGAAAATCACTATCAGGACGAGTATCTCGAGCTGCTTATCGAGAAGATTAAAAAGACGTCTTCTTCTCCCGATTCCCAGGCTCGGATAGCGATCAGCCTGGTCCAGCACATTCCCTACAGCTGGAGCCGTTATTCCGGGACGCATACCGATTGGTACTACCCCTACGAGACACTTCACCACAACCAGGGGGTATGCACCGATAAGGCGTTGCTCCTGGGCTACCTCTTGAACAGACTGGGTTACGATGTGGTGCTGTTTGAGTTCTCCGATCATATGGCGGTTGGAGTGAAATGCGATAGCCCGTACGATTTTCAGAACAGCGGATATGCGTTCATTGAAACGACACGGCCTACAATCATCACGTACATCCCTGACACGTATCTTGGCGGCTTTCAAGTTACATCCGATGTAACTATCATTCATCTCAAAGGAGGAACGAATTCCCTCGATGTGAGCAGGGAATACCAGGATGCGATCGCATTAAAGAACCTGGAATCGATGGGGCGGGTCCTCGATCAGTACCACTATTCACAATGGCTTGCACTTACGCAAAAATATGATCTGGGTTATGACACCTGATTCTCACTCGTGGCAATAGACATGCCCCTACTCACCAGATATGTGGAATCGTGCCACATTTTGGAGAAATGTACGATTCATGCTCTGGAACTTTAGGGAGAAATGGAGAAGACCCCCAGGTCATCGATGCTTCGTCTTTAAAGATACCTTACTTGCTGTTCTCAACCGAAAGCATCGATTATGCTGCTTGAATATTCTCGAACGAGAGTCCTTTGTATTCTGTTTGGCAAGGAGTCGAGGATCACGTCGGTCACTTGCCTGCTGGATCTCGTCTGCACTGACATAGACAGAACCATGTTGTTCAATAGCAGCCAGCAGGTGCAGGCGATTGAAAATTCTCTCCCCGGCAATGTCATTTTGCGTCATCAAAGCACGATTATGCCTTCTATATGCGATAGTTAGTAATAATTAATTCGTTAATATCCCCTCGACGGGCGCCGTTGCAATTGATCATACGCTTTGCAGGAACACGCTCGATATAATAATCAGAGAAGAGATCATCGAAAAATGAGTCGTCGAGATTCTCGTTTTTTGGATCTGAATTGCTCAGCATAATTTTTGCGCCCTTTTCGTCAAGTTCCCGGAAAAACTTGGCAAGACGCACCTGATCTTCTTCGCGAAATCCATTCTTTGAATACGAGGTAAACGATGAAGTCGGATTGAGCGGACGGTAAGGTGGGTCAAAATATACAAATGTACGATCATCCACATATTTTCGACACCGGGTGAAATCGCCCAGCAGGATCTGCGTTGTTTTCAGCAACTCCGAGACGCCTTTTAGATTATCTTCATTCAAAATTTCCGGATTTTTGTACCTTCCGAATGGGACGTTGAATTCTCCTCTTCGGTTTACACGAAACAGGCCGTTATAACAGGTGCGATTCAAGAAGATAATCTGGGCTGCACGTTCGATCCATTCTGAGCTGTATGTCTCGAAGTCGATCTCCGATCGTTTCCGATTGAATGCATCACGGATCTCATAATAGAGCGACTCCCTCTCCTTCTCACTCCGGGAAAGATAGTCTGACTCAAGCGTTTTCAGTTCAGAGATTAATCTATTTACGGAGCGTTGAATCACACGATAGGAGAGGACCAGTTCTTCATTGATATCGCAGATGTAACACTGTTCAAACGAAAATCTCTGGTTAAGATAGAAGAAAAACGCCCCTCCGCCAACAAATGGCTCGACATATTTCGTAATTTCTCCTTCTGTCAATTCTCCTGGCAGACGTCGGGTGAGCTCGTTCAGCAGCTGGGTTTTGCCTCCAGCCCACTTGAGAAATGGTCGAGCCGATGGAACGAGTCGTGTCCGTTTTCCCATGTCCCGGAGAACTCCTGCCGATACAGTCTTGATTATACTGGTATCTCTCTGACATTATAGCATATGGAATCCGACCTGGCGGTTCGCAACTATCGTTGCTTGCTCAACAGGTCCGAACTATTCTTCGGACTCAGAGAGTGAGCCACCCACTTCTCTCAATTCATTCTCTTCGCTGCACGTTTCTTGAATGGTTGTGCAATCGGAACAGTGAGGTGTCTGCAGCCGGGGATGAACGTCGCTCCCGCCGGATCGCTCGCCCGATCCGATCGGGTTGAGATCCGGAGCGGATGGTGGATGATGCACGAGAGGGATGTTGTTGCTGGCGGCGTATTGCCTGAATCTAATAGTATGATGTGCGCTGAAGCTGTCAAGGACTCGACAGAGCGGGTATTTCACAGGTTCAGGACTCCTGGTGGGGAGGAGCGCGTGCCGTTTCATCCTGCATGAGAAGCAGGCATTGGGGAATGTTTTAGCCCCGCCCGGGTTCTGGCAGGGTCTGCCTTCACGCTTCAACCGTTACCTATCCTGTTCCAGAGAATGAATGCTTAACCAGCGGAGAACAGCTTCTCGCAGCCAGAGACCTGCATCCGGGCGGCAGAAACCTATATCTCTTCCATCCTGTATGGGTTGCCCATGCAGATCGAGCCCTTCACCATCGCTGTTCCCGACCCTGTTCTGGAGGATCTCCGGGACCGCCTGTCCCGCACGCGCTGGCCGGACGAGGTGGCTGGCGCCGGCTGGGATTACGGATCCAATCTCGCCTACATGCAGGAACTCGTCCGGTACTGGCGGGACCGCTTCGACTGGAAGGCTATAGAAACGAGGCTGAATGCGTTCCACCACTTCCGCGCGACCGTGGATGGATTCGGGATTCACTATATCCACGAGCGGGGGAAGGGAAGAGATCCCTTCCCCGTCATGCTCCTCCACGGCTGGCCGGGCTCCTTCCTTCAGATGGAGAAGATCATTCCGATGCTCACAGATCCGGCCCGCTACGGTGGGGGCCCGTCTGACGCTTTCGACGTGGTGGTGCCTTCGCTCCCCGGATACGGATTCTCCGATCGTCCGACGGAGAAGGGGATGAGCATCTCCCGCATAGCCGGGATATTCTCCCGCCTGGTTCGGGACGGGCTGGGGTGGCAGCGGTTCGGTCTCCGGGTAAGCGACCTGGGGACTGGCGTGGCGATGGGGATGACGCGCCGCCTCCCCCGGAACGTGGCAGGACTGCACCTGTCCGGTGCCACCCCTCCGTTCTCCCCTCCGCCCGGACCCCTGACCGAAGCGGAGCAGGCGTACCTGGAGACGAGCCGCATTCTGCTCCAGGATGAGGGCGGCTACGCCGCGATCCAGGCCACCCGCCCTCAGACTCTCGCGTACGGCCTGAACGACTCCCCGGCCGGTCTTGCCGCCTGGATCGTGGAGAAGTTCCGGAAGTGGAGCGACAGTGGCGGCGACGTGGAGAGGCGATTCTCCAGGGACGAACTGCTGACCACCTCACGCTCTACTGGGTAACGGAGACCATCCATTCCTCCATGCGTCTGTACTACGAGTCCACCCAGCACCCGGACCCCGAACAGTTCCGCCACATCGATACTCCGACGGCTCAGGCCATGCCGCCCCGCGGGCTGGCGCTGTCGCCCCGCGAATGGGAGGAGCGATTCTTCAATATCCAGCGCTGGACCCTGCTTCCCCGCGGAGGTCACTTTGCCGAATGGGAGGAGCCGCAGCTGATCGCAGAAGATATGCGGGAGTTCTTCCGCCCTCTCCGGGAATAATCCGGCAGGCCGAATCCTGCCGTGAAGGGGAGGCACTATCTCCCTACCCCTCACTCCCGCGGTCCGGGTGCTGGTCGGCGGTGGATCATCGTCCGCGCGTCGATCCCCTCCAATTCGCAGCGCTGCTGGAGACTCAGACCTCCCACGGCCGAAGACCTTCCGCAACATTCATCCGTTATGGCCCTGTTCGTACTCTTATCGGGAAGCATTCCCCGCACATCGAGGACGACCATGACGAAACCGCACTCGCCCCGTATCGCACAGGTGAAGTACCACAGGGTATATACGGACGCCCGGGGCGATTCGCACGTCGACACCGTGACGATCGAACAGAGTCTCGTGCAGGCAGCGCCACCCGCCGCCCCGTTCTACGTCTCCGAGGACAGACCCGCGTCGAAGTATCGCTTCTACACGTTTCCGCCCGGCTGGATCGGCGAACTGCACCCGGCTCCCGCCCGGCAGTTCCTGGCCCTCATGTCGGGTGCGGTGGAGGTGGAGACGACGGACGGGACGGTGCGGCGGCTGGGATCGGGGGACCTCATCCTGCTGGAAGACACCGCGGGGAAGGGGCACGTGACGCGGAATATCGGCGAGGGCTACGCATTATTTCTCGTTGTCCCCGTCCCTGCGGTCTGATGTTCTCCGGGGAATCCCCCTTCGTCATACCGCCCCGACTGCGTCGGTGCGACGGGATCGTTCGGATGCTCCGCATCGCACCCTTCCTATGGGCGCCGCATGCTGCGATTTGAGAGCCCGGTGCACCTGGGCTCTATGCGGGGTTGCGTTCTTCCAGCATGACTCTGATGAAACATATATCAGATCCCGGGCTTTTAAGCTTGTAAACGAGAGGGGAGGAAGAAGGCCGATCAGAAGATCGGGGAGAATCTCGAGATCGGTTCTTCGGACGAGACAGGTAGATGGCGGCTGCGAGAGGGAGAGAGGGTGTGAGGGCGCCGATGGAACCGTTTGCCGTGGGAGGGTTTGCCGGGGCAGGGTTCGAGGCGGTGCGGGAGGCGTTCGTGGAGAACTTCCAGCGCCGCCGGGAGCTCGGAGCTGCCTGCTGCATCTACCATCGCGGGGAGAAGGTCGTCGACCTCTGGGGCGGCATCCGCAACCGGTCGACGGGCGAACCCTGGGAAGAGGGCACCATGGCCCTGGTCCACTCCTCGACAAAGGGCATGGCCGGGCTCGCCATGGCGCTCGCTCACTCAAGGGGGCTGTACGACTACGACGAGTACGTCAGCACCTACTGGCCGGAGTTCGGCCAGCGCGGCAAGGATCGGATCACGGTCCGCCAGCTGCTTTCGCACCAGGGCGGGCTGTTCGCCCTGGACGTGCGGCCGGACAGGAGCCTCGTCGCGGATCCCGAGCGGCTGGCCGTCGTGCTCGCGCGGCAGAGACCGGCCTTTGAGCCGGGAACGCGCCAGGCCTACCACGGCATCACCCTGGGGTTCTACGAGAGCGAACTGCTCCGCCGGGTCGATCCCGGGCACCGCACGCTGGGACGGTTCTTCCAGGAGGAGATCGCCGATCCGCTGGGGCTCGACTTCTATATCCGCCTGCCCGCGGAGATCCCGAACGCACGGCTGGCGACGCTCGAGCGGTTCAACATGGCAGAAGCGCTCTTCGCACTGCCCGTCCCCCTCCTGCTCTCCGCCATGAACCCGCGCTCGCGCTTCCGCCGCTGCCTGCAGGGGTCGGAGCTGCCGGCGGAGGATAAAGAGCACATCTACGCCCGGAACCTGGAGGTGCCGGCCGGGGGCGGTGTCGGGACGGCCCGGGCCATGGCGAAGGCCTACAGCGTCTTCGCGACCGGAGGGAGAGACCTCGGACTGCGCGAGGAGACGCTCCGGCAGCTGATGGCGCCCGCCGTTCCGCCGAGCCGCGGGTTCCGCGATGCATGCCTGAAGGTGGAGGTTCGGTTCTCGCTCGGGTTCCTGAAGCCGGGCCCGGAGAATCCCTTTGCTCACCCGAGCGCCTTCGGGGCCCCGGGAACGGGAGGTTCCTTCGGGTTTGCCGATCCCCGCCATGAGATCGGCTATGGGTATATCCCGAACCGCATGGGGGCGTATCTGGAGGACCCGAGAGAGGTCGCCCTGCGGGCAGCCATGTACCGCTCCATCGGGGTGGAAGATCCCTTCCATGGATGAGCCGCAGCCCCACGCTAAACCGGCGCAGTCCTTTCGCCCCGCTGGACAGAACGGGGCGAATGACAGGGGGGGGTGGTCAACGGCCTGCCCGCGGGTGTTCGCGGTTCGGCGGCTTCATCAGGACCGATGCCGTCAGAAGACCGGCGACCGCGAGGGCGAACGCCCAGGGAAACACCCCGGCGTAGGTCCCCGTCGTCGTGCGGACGAACCCGGCCAGCTGCGGACCGGCGATCGCCCCCGCACCGAAGGCGAGGAAGACCACGCCGTAGCACCGCGGGTAGTCGCAGGTCCCGAAATAGGTCGCCGTGGCCGTCGGCGCGATGGCGAGCCAGCCGCCGAGGCATCCCCAGAGAACGGCGAAGGCGGCGATGTACACCGGGACTGCCGGCGCCAGCCACATCGCCACGGAGGCCAGCGCGATCAGGAGAAACGACAGCCTGGCGGCGTTTCCCGGGTTGAGGCGGTCGGTGAGAACCCCGAAGACCAGCCGTCCGCCGCCGTTGAAGACGGCGAAGAATCCCACGAGGGCGGTCGCGAGGGCGGTCTCGATCTGCAGCAGGTCGGTCCCGACCGGCTGCGATATGGAGACGGCCATCAGCCCCGCGGTGCACCCGATGCAGTAGCAGATCCAGAGGCCGTAGAATCCCGGGGTCCGTAGCATCTCCCCCCGGTCGCACTCGCGGGCCGCGTGCCCGCCCTCTCCCGGGGCGGGAGGACTCCGGGCGGCGGGTCTCCACCCTTCCGGCGGGAAGGCGAGCGGGAGTGCCAGGGGCACCGTTACGAGAACGATCCCGATCCCGAAGACGCGGAACGCGGTCATCACCCCGTATGCGGCGATGAGGTGACCGGCGAGGTTTGCTGTGACGAATGCCGAGAACCCGACCCCGAACACGGTCAGCCCGACCGCGAGCCCCCTGCGGTCCGGGAACCAGCGGGCGGCAACGGCGACCGTCGCCCCGTAGGCGATCCCGATGCCGATGCCCCCGATCACCCCGAACATGGCGGCAAGCATGGCGATGGAGGAGGCCGCCGACGCCAGCAGCCAGCCGAGAGCGGTCAGAATGCATCCGGCGATGGTGATCGTCCGCGGGCCGAGCGTCTCGACGGACCTGCCGGTCAGGGCCATGGTGAGCGCGAAGACGGCGAGGATCACCGAGTACGGCATCAGCACGTCGTTCGCGGTGACGGTCTGCCCGAGGTGCACGGAGAAATACTCTATGAGCGGATTTACAAAGACGCTCCAGGCGTAGACGGTCCCGAGGCAGAGGTTGATAACCAGCCCTGCGGCGACGAGCCCCCACCGCCCCCTCTCCGCGGGCATCCCGAAGAGCGAGGGTCCTTCCGCGGTCCGCCTGTCATCCCCGAGCATGCAGACAGGGATCCTTCTGCAAGGGCGGGAATAAGGATTTGGAAATTCGTTCGGGCGGAGGTGCGGAGACGGCACTCCGTCCTTCATCCCCGCGGGTCGTTCCCTGTCATCGTATCGGCCGCAGGTGAACCTTCGTCGCACCGCAGAAGGGGCATCTCCAGGTGTCGGGGAAATCGGCAGGAAGGGTACCGGCGGGAATACTGGTTCCGGGGTCGCCCCGCTGGGAGTCGTAGGTGTACACGTTGCAGACATCGCAGCGATACAGCGTCATGCGGCACCGCCATGCTTCCTAGGGTGACCGGACATTTCGAGGCCTTCCAGGGGCAGCCGCGGCGCAAAGAGCCTTCATGCCCCTTGTTATTCGGGGAGTACAGGCGCGCCGGACACTCGCGAGGACGGCAAGAATCCCGATAACGAACACGATCGCTCCAGCGCCTGCCCAGAACGGGGATCTGCCGGCAATCTCCTCGCAGTTTGCGATGCACAGTATGGGACGCATCCGGAGAATTCCCGTCCCCTGCAGAAACCATAACAGGCCGAGAGATGCGATGAAAGCGCCGGCTAACCCTCCCGCGATCTGGTTTCCCTTCATACCCGTTCCTCTCTCCGCCTCCCGGGATTATTCTTCCCGCCCCCCGGGATGCCGCGGTCCGTTGCTGTCCCGGGAGACGCCGGTTGCGAACGTGCGAGATCCCGTTCCGGTGGACAGAAGGGGATCAGTGCTGCAGGTCCCCCCTTCCGGATCGCGATCTCTGCAGCCTCTCCAGCAGCTCGTCCAGGCGGGAGAAAGAGTCGTTCATGCCCTCCTCCATGTCGGACTGCAGCATCCCGTCGCGATCTTCTACGGACAGGAAGACCGATCTGCTGGTAACCCGCGTGTGGTTCTCCGGGAGCTCCTCGAAGTCCGCTCTTTGCAGGATGACGTGCCCCGGTTCCGGCAGCCCCTCGTACTCGAAGGTCTCGATGATCCGCTCCGGCGGCGTGACGTCGTGGTGCACCCCGTGGAAACCGAACTCGTTGCCCTGCGGATCCTTCTGGATATACCGCCACCTGCCCCCGCTCCGCGGCTCGAACGTCTCGATCGCCGTGGAGAGCGTCCGCGGACCGATCCACTGCGCGTAGAGTTCCGGATCGGTGTACGCCCGAAAGACGAGATCCCGCGGGGCGTCGAACTCCCGGATGACGACGAACTCCTGTCTTCCCGGTTCTGCGATGATCCGGGCAGGACGCACCTGCCCCCCTCTGCTCCCGGATCGGGCGATTGCCGTCTCCGTTCCCGACTGCTCTGTCTGTGCCATGCCGGTCGATCTCCTTTCGGGGCGACTCATGCCCTTCATCGCTGATATACGTTTCCTGCCGCAGGACCTTCGTGCAGTGCGCCGGAAGAGATCAGTATGCGTGAGAGGGACGATAGCGTGCCGCTCCAGGGTGGATCCCCCTCCCCCGGAGGACGAGGGGATGGGGGGCGTACGTACTCTGCCATCCCGTCCTTTCGCCGGGTTGCCGGGAGCCGTCACGAACCATGAATGCAAACCTTTTCAACGATGGGGAACGAAATGACCTGAACCTTCCGGACCGCGGGCGCGGAGCGATGCCGATGGAGAAGGCCGAGACGGAGAGACATCCCTGGATCTACTTTCTGCTGGTCGTCCTGATCTCGGTTCCCGGCTACGTGCTGGGGCTTGTGCCTCCGTACACCCTGGCGATGGTCGGCATTCCGGTGCTCGCAGCCTCGATCCTGGCCTGTCGGGAGACGGGATGGGACGGCGTGAAGCGCCTGCTGGGGAGGGCTGTCGACCACCGGCGGATCGCGCAGAAGATCTGGTATGCACCGATCCTGTTCCTGATGCCCGCGGCGGGGATCCTCGCCATGGCATGGACGAGCCTTGCGGGAGCATCCGTCCCCGCCCTCCGGGTCCCGGTCCTGATGATGCCCGCGTATCTCGTCGTCTTCTTCTTCGCGGCAATCGGCGAGGAGCTCGGCTGGTCGGGGTATGCCCTCGATCCGTTGCAGGAGCGGTGGAGCGCCTTGCCGTCGGCCCTTGCGATCGGGGCGGTCTGGGCCCTGTGGCATCTCGTGCCCTACACCCTTGCGAATCCCCCGCTCTGGGTGGCGGGGCAGTGCGCATCCACGATTCTGGTCCGCGTGCTCATGGTCTGGATCTACAACAACGCCGGGAAGAGCGTCTTTGGCATGGTCCTCTTCCATACGACGATCAACCTGGTCACCGTCCCCGACTACGGTTTCCCGTACGATCCCGTAGTCGTGAGTGCCATCCTCGCCGCTGCCGCTGGTGCCGTCGTATTCCTGTGGGGTCCGAAAACCCTGGCCTGCTACCGCTACGCCCGACAGGATCCCCCCGGTTCTCCCGATGACCCGTGAGGGGATCGTATCGAGTACTGTGGTCACGGCTCTGCAGGCGGCCACGAACACCGCTTCCCGGACGAAGAGGAAAATACCCCCTCTTTCCGGGGACATACGCTCTCCGGCGCAGCGTGCACCCGTCCCGTCTGCGGACAGGCCCGACGTCCCGTCGCACGGTCGGCCCTCATGGTTCGCGACCGATCTTCGGGTGGTTCCGTCTCCGGGCAGCGAAGCCCTCCCTCCGTGCACGGGTGCGGTTCCATCGGGGGAGCAGCTGGCGCCCCAGCCTTCCCCTCGCAGAGTGTGCCTGCTCGCCCATATAATCCGGTGGAACGCGCTCCGGTCGCCAGCCGCATACCGGCGACCCGGAATGTACCGGGTCCCGATTCGGTGCGCGCCCGTGGCACGAAGCCACTATCTCCCGCTCTCTGCCGGTATCGGCGGCAGCGGCATGAGCGGGCGACACGTGGATGCTCCGCTCCCTCGCCGATCCGCCGGCGCCCGCCCCGGATCTTCCTCCCCCGGGAGAACGCCGTCGCGAGCAGCGCGGGCAGGATGGTCACGGATAGCAGCAGATCGCGGGTGGGCTGCAGGGAGAGGAGGGAGGAAATGGCCGTGGCGCCGCGCGGGAAAGGTCGTCCGCCCTCTTCCGGGAACGCGGTTCACCTCCGGTTGCGGCGTAAAACGCTGGCCCGGAGCCGCTTCTCGGGAGCAGCCCGGAACGTCAACCGCTTTTTGGGGCCGGTATCGTGAAGTGGAACGTCGACCCCTGCCCCGGCTCGGACTCCACCCAGATGCGCCCTCCGTGCCGTTCGATGATCCGCTTCACGATGGCAAGGCCGATGCCTGTTCCTTCATAGGCCTCCACTCCGTGGAGCCGCTGGAAGATGACGAAAATCCGCTCGAAATACTGGGGCTCGATCCCGATGCCATTATCGCGGACCGAGAATTGCACCATGCCATCTCTCTTCCTGGCAGATATATGAATGTCAGGCGGAACCCCCTCTCTCCTGAATTTGATGGCATTGCTGATCAGGTTGGAGAAGACCTGCCGGAGCTGAGTGGGATCGGCCATCACCATGGGCAGGGCATCGTACGTAACGGTCGCTCCATTCGCCTCTGCCAGGGTGCGGATGATGGGGAGGGTATCTTCAACAACCGCGGAGGCATCCGTTTCGCGGAGCTCCGAGCCTTTCGTATTGACGCGGGAATACTCCAGCAGATCATGGACGAGGTTCTGCATCCGCTTGCCGCCTTTGACGAGGTACTGGAGATACTCATCGGCATCGGCATCGAGCATCCCCTTGTACTTGCGCTCCAGCAGTTGGGCGTAACTGACGATCGTCCGCAGGGGTTCCTGGAGATCATGGCTGGATATGTAGGCGAACCGTTCGAGATCTTCGTTGCTGCGTTTGAGCTGGTCCAGGTACCTTCTCATGGCCTCTTCGGCGCGAACGCGCTCCGTGTCTTCGAAGAGATAGCCCCGCAACTGCACCAGCGCTCCGCTGTCGTCAAAGATGCCGATGAGCGTTTCAATGACGTGGATCCGGGTCCCGTCCCTCCTCTTTCGGTACGTTCCAACAGACTCGATCTTCTTTTCCCTTCTGAGGCGGGCAAGCAGCTGCCCCGGCTGTTCCGCATCGATGAAAGTATGGAGGAAATTGGATGCTTTTGCCTCCTCGATGGATGCAAATCCAAACATGCGGGCGAATGCAAGATTGCAGTCCTGGATTGTTCCATCGGGGTACCCCACAAAATCCCCGGTAAGATCATTGAGAAAGAGATCCCGATACTTCTCCTCGCTTTCCCGTAGCGCCTCCTCGGTCCGCTTGCGCTCGGTGATATCCATGACTCCTGCAATGGAGCCGATGAAATTCCCCTGTTCATCGGTCACGGGCGAAGCCTCGATAAGGATGTGTTTCTTGACCCCCTGTTCGGTGACGGCCTCCAGTTCGTACTGCTCTTTCCTGCCTTTCTGTCGTTGCCCCATGTGCTCCCGGAGGATGCGGGCATTTTGTGCGTCCATGAACGAAAAGACAGATCTCCCGATGGTATTCTCCACGGTGTACCCCAGCATGGCAGCCAGCGGGGGATTCGCATACCGGATGACGCCTGCCCTATCGATCACGACGACTCCTTCCTGGAGCGTATCGATGAGCGACCGGTACTTCGCCTCGCTCTCCCGCAGGGCTTCCACCATCTTCTTCTGCGGGGTGATATCCGTGAAGGATTCCAGCATCTGGGTAACCTGTCCGGAGCGGTCCCTGACCGGCTGGGATACCAGGTGGAGCCAGTGACCGGGAGCCGATCCCTCTCCCGGAACGTACTTATCGACGCTGGCCACCTTCCCCGTGGCCAGGGACTGCCGGGCTGCACATACACCGCAGGGGGACTCCTTCCTCTCGTAGAACCGGTAGCACTTCTGGCCGACGGGGTCGCGGCCGGGGAACAGATCCCGCACCTTCTGGTTGACCCAGAGGATCGTCATATCCCGGTCGATCAGGGAGAGTCCCGTGTCCAGCGCGGTGAGGATGGCCCCCATCCGCTCCTTCTCCTGCTGTAAAGCCTCCTCCGCCCGATTGCGCTCGGTGGTCTCGTCAACGGCGATGTTGATCGCGATGACCTGCCCGCGAGAATCCCGCACAGGCCACGCATTGATCCTCCAGGATCGAAGCGCGCCGGGATGTGCCGGTGTCTCTCCCTCCACTCCGATCTCGAGGAGCGCCTCGCCTGTATCCACGACGTAACGGGTAAGTTCCTCCAGCCGGTCCGCAAGGGCCGGTATCAGATCGCGGACCCTCCTTCCGAGGATCTCCTCGACGGAGAACCCGCCCATCTCTGCAAACCGCCGATTGACGCGGAGGAAGCGGGTGTCCGCATCGATGAGGCACAACCCGATGGGAGCGGAGGCGTAGATGGCATCCAGCTCCAGGTGCGCCCGATCCTGATCAGTGTGCTCTCTGTCCCTGGGGGTGTGAGGGGATGCCGGCATTTCGCTCCTGGTGTACTGGGGATATCTATGCTGGAGGAAGTTCGACCTGCGGAATGAAAAACCTGTTCCTCCGCGGGATCCCCGTGCGGCAGGAGCGGATCCCTGCGGGTGCGCCGAACGGCTTCCCCCGCATCCGGGGCGGTTGGTTGCCCGGTCCTGCGGGGATGTCGGTGACAGATCCGGGACGCTCCGCCGTCGCCCGATCAGGGCGGCGTCTTCGGGCGTGCCTGGCGGAACCAGCCTCCCGACGATCCCGATCGCCCCGCCCCTGCGATCCGTGCGTACTGGCGGCTGCGGCTCCTTCGGATCGCCCCCCGGTGCAGCGGGACGATCTTCCGGGGAGGAGATCTGCGGGCGCGCGGTTCCGGACGGAGGCATGCGCTCCGTCCCCTCCGCCGGGCATCGCCGCCGCTGCTAGCCGCCCAGGACGATCGTGATTCCTGCGACGATGATGCCTATCAGCGCCGACCCGAGCCCGGACAGCACCTTCGGGACGATCCCCCTCTCGAGCGCTCTCAGACAGCCGATGCCGAACAGCAGCAGGATTCCTGCGAGGTTCGAGACCGTCAGGGCCTGTGCAGCATCGGCGGCGATGTAGAACGGCAGAACGACGATCGCCCCGCTCCCGGCCGACATCAGAAAGGTGCCGAAGAGGATCGCCGCCGTCTCACGGGGAGACACCCCCTCCCGCGCGGGTGCGCCCGGGAGGATCCGCGAGAGCCTGTCGTAGAACAGGAGTCTCTCCTTCTCCGGAACGTTCCGCAGAATCGTGTCGTCCAGCTGCTCCCCGATCAGGGACAGGGCGGTCTCCCGATGTTGGTCAGACTGCGCGTACTCGATGATGCGGTTCTCCTGGCGGACGATGTAGTGACGCTCCCAGAGATAGAACAGTCCGTCGGCAATGCCCCAGGCGACGCAGCAGAGGAGCGCAGCCGCGGTGACGTGCCGCACGACGACCTCGAACATGCCCGGAAACCCCCGGAGCGTGCTGGTGAACGTCATGGCGATGATCACGCCGTACATGACCTCGGCGCCCGCCCAGAACTTCCCGATATAATCAGCGAGGGCCATATCCCGTCCTTTGATCGGCATGATACCGTCATGTGGTAATAACGTATCCGGAGCCGGTCGGGTGGATATGGGTTGCCGCCGGTGAGCCGTGCGGGATTCCAGGCTGCATGCAGAGAACGGGTATGGCTGCGGGCTGCTGAACGCCCATCTCTGTACCAGTTTTAAATACATCCGTCACGTCCATTACCCCCGCGTTTCCGGGGGCCAGGGATCCGGGCGGGATCGTAACGATGGCGCATGAAGGTTTCACACGACAGCATGCGATGCTGGGAACGGCTGCAGCATTCGCCGCGGTCCTCCTCCTGATCGCATACGCGATTGCGCTGACGCTTGGACTTCTCTCGCTCGCGTCGCCCCAGGATCCCATCGGCGACCCGTACTTCTCCATCATGGAGCTGCTCATCGTCGTGCTGTCCCTGGCGGGATTGCTCGGTGTGCCGCTTGCAGACGCGAATGTGCGGAACATCGGGATCGTGGGCTGCGTGGGGGTCGCTCTGGTTGTGTTCCTGCTGCTGGGGATAGTCTTCGGGCGCACCCGCCGGCTGCCGGAAGGGAGCGGAGTCTGGGTTTCAGGCGGGCCGAATACATCCTCTCAGGGACCATGCGGATAGAAATACCCCGAACCTGGAATATGCGGGCTCTCCTGCAGACTCTGCCCGGGTTCTCATACGGACGCGAAAAGCCGGTGTCCGGGCTGCAGGAGCGCAGGCAGAATGGCTGCCGGCTGCCCTTCCATCACCTGCGCGCTGCAGAGAAAGGGAGTCGAATTCTGCCGGGATTGTGCGGATAGTGAGACGTGCGATCTCTGGAAAAGGCACGGGGAAGCGGGAAAGAGCGCCGATTCGTTCGAATGCTATCAGAAACTTGAAGATGACGCCGCCTTCATCCAGGACGGGGGGAGGACAGCCGGGTTCGTGGATCTGCAGAACGTCAGAGAGCGGGTCCTGCGCCGGATGCTACAGGAATACAGGGAGGGGCGTTCGAAGAGCTATTGCTGCATTGCCTCAACCTTCCTGGAGAGCGGGGAGCTGAAAGGAGCGCTGGCTGAAGCAGACCGGATGTCCCGCGGAGTGAATATCAAAGAGAGATCGAACTTGCTCCGTTCCATGGTGGACCGCATCGCCTCGCAGAAGGGATACTGCCTGGAGTTGAGGAAGGGATGAGATACGTCACGCTTCAGCATTTCGATCGCCTTCGGAGAGATCATCGCTCTCCTCTTCCCCGCCCCGGCTCGACCGTTGCGATGCCGAACGCATCGTCGAACGGTGCGGATTCGCCGCTCGAACGGAGCCGTCCCGTAAAGAAGACCGGCACTGCCGGTCTGCCGCGAGCACGACCGCCCATCCGGTCTGCGGCGTCGGGTGCCCTCCTCGCGTGGATGCCGGCACACAGTTTATATGCCGCCAATCGGATCGTGCCGGTATGATCCGGATCAGGCGGATATACGAGAAGCCCGGCCCGGACGACGGGTTCCGGGTTCTCATCGATCGGCTCTGGCCGCGGGGTCTGCGGAAGGCGGATGCGAAGGTGGATCTCTGGGCCCGCGAAGCGGCGCCGAGCACGGCGCTGCGGCAGTGGTTTGGGCATCGGGACGAACGCTGGGAGGAGTTCCGTCGGAGGTATTTCGAGGAGCTCGATAGCCCGAAGGCCCGGGAGAGCGTGCGGGCAATCCTCGAGAGAGCCCGTAGCGGGGACGTGACCATCCTCTTCGGCGCGAAGAACGAGCGGCACAACAACGCCGTCGCCTTCCGGGAGTACCTCGAGGAGCGGTTCCCGCAGGAACTCCCGCGGCAGGCAGGGGTCGGCGGCTGATCGGTCCGGGAAACCACGGGTTTCGGGGCACCGCCGGGGCAGCGGGGCTGGTAGTGCCCCACGCGCTCCATGAGCACCCGCCCGGACGCCCGTCCGATCGCAGGACGCGGTGGCAGGGGGATACGAGGGGGACCGGATTGCGGGCGGGGATCGCCCGGGAGCGCGATCCTCCGCGCCTTCGGTCCCGATGCAGCGTCGATCCGGAACAGGCGGACCGGGCCCCGTGCCGCCGGGATATCGGCGGCAAGCATCGTCCCGTCGGGCCCGGGAGATCGGTTCATGCTCCCTTCCTGCCGGGGAGGGTATTTGAAGCGAGTTTCCGATCCGGGGGAGGAGCGCGACTGCCGTCTTCACGAGCGGACAGATCTCCCGGAGCCGGTCAGGAGTGTCCGTACCCCAGCGCGACGAGAAATGCGGCAGAGGAGCGGAACACGATGCTGGAGACGGGATTCTGCACGCCCCCGAAGAAGGCGGCGAGAGCGGCAGGTGCGCCGACGAGTGTCAATCCCTCTCCCATCCGCGGCATGGCGGCGATGGGCCGAATAATCCCCCGATACCGGCCCGGCGACACCCTGCTCCAGCGGGGCGATATGCGTTGCGCCCCCGAGCACGATGATTATAGCCCCGGAGCACATGAGAATATCGGCGGAGACCGGGGGTCGACCATCGGGATCGGTGGCAGAATGGCATCGTATACGTGTCGACGCCGCATCGCGGCATTCCGCAGCGTGAGGCGGGAGGGCGACCATCGCCCCGCTGCGGTTCCATCCGCAATCTCTGGCAGATCCTGGCCGTGCGCTGCATGCGCTCATGGCGGACTCTTCCACCGCCGTTGCCGGGGTGTCCTGCGCACCGCCGGAAACGAGACCGATGTCCGTGCCCTTCCTTCTCCGGGATCCCCGTGCGGCCGCACCCTCCAGCCCTGTCCGCCGGTGGCGGCACGGCTGTCGTTCAGTAGCCGAGGCTCTCGCGGATCAGGATCAGGGTGATTCGCCCCGCCTCGGCCTCGTTCTCCAGGATCACGTACTTGCCGATGGCGCTGGGATTGCCGTAGACGCGCTGCGAACGCTGGTTCTCGAGCGGCAGGGCGTACTCCCGGCAGCGCCGGAGCGCCTCGTCCAGCGTCGGCACGATCTTGTTCGCGCCGCAGACCAGGACGAGGTGGGCGGTCGCATGGGGCCACGCCCCCACCCGGCTCCCCGTCCTGTCGCATCCCACGATCTCGCCCGACTCGGCGATCGCCTGGACCCCGGAGAGGAAGTAGTCGGCCGCCACACCCTTGCGGCGGAGTGCATGCCGCCTCTCCGCATCGTCCTCGGCGGTGACGATCCCGTGGTAGTCCCGCCAGCCCTTCGGGTTCTCGTCGAGCAACCGCTCGAACCCGATCTCGATCAGAGTCGTCGAGGAGCCGTTCATCACCTCGGCGCCGGCGGGGATCAGATCGAGGATGGCGTCCAGCGCCTCCTCGCCCGTCCCCGTCAGGATCACCCGCACGTTCCGCGACTCGATCGCCGCCACCGTCCTCTCCAGCACGGCATCGTCCGGCATCCGGCTCCAGCGGTCCGGGTCGACTCCCGCGTCCGCGATCAGGTTGACCGCGCTGTACCGGGTCGTTCGTGTAATCCGATCACCCCGGGTGAGGGAGGACGCGCCACTTCATATAGGATTGCACGGACCGTGCGCCGCACCGTCCCCGGATCGCGAGCGCTTATCCCCTCGGAGGGAGAGGGAACTACATGCACCGCATCATCGACTGGAACGAACTCTGGAAGGCGGTCCACGCGAGTTCCCCCTGGCGGGAGGAGAAGGAGCGCGACCCTGCCGCCGTCTGGGACAGACGCGCCGCCGCCTACCAGCGGGTCACCCGCGACGAGAAGCGGGCGACGGAGCAGGAACTCTTCCTTCTGGACATCCGCCCGGGCGACACCGTGCTCGACATGGGCGCGGGCACGGGGAGGCTTGCCGTGCCCGTCGCCCGCACCGCTGCCCACGTGACCGCCCTGGACCCGTCGGGCGGCATGCTCGCCATCCTGAAGGAACGCATGGCGGAGGCGGGGCGGAGCAACTACTCCTGCGTGCGGATGCGCTGGGAGGATGCCGTGATCGGGCGGGACATCGAGCCCCACGACGTGGTCATCGCCGCGTTCTCGCTCGGGTTCTACGATCTCGGCGCCGCCCTGCAGAAGCTCGACGCCGCCGCCCGCCGCGCGGTCTATCTCTTCTGGCACGCCGGGGAGTGGCGGGGCGGACGGGAGATGGAGCTCTATTCGGCGGTGTTCGGAGAGGAGGGGGCCCGGCGGAAGGGATACCCGGACTACATCTACGCCGTCAACATCCTGCACGACGCCGGCATCTTCGCGAACGTGCGGATCTACCGTGCGATCTGGGATGCGGTCTACGACTCCGTCGACGAGGCGGTGCAGTCCTGGGTGGCGATGCACAGTCCCGGGCTCGAGGATCTCTCTCCGGTCTACGACTACTTCGCCCGGACGCTGCGGCGGAACGAGGACGGTAAATTCGTCGAGACGACGGTCCGCCCGACGGCGGCGGTCTGGTGGGAGAAGGAGCAGGGCAGTCCCGATACCCGGGGATGACGGGCTGGGCTGAACGCGGGGTCGGCGGCGCCCCGTTTCCGTACTCTCCCCCCGCATGCGCCCCCTCCGGACCCGGGAGCGGGGCTGTTCTGCGCACGGGTGCCGGAACAGAGGTTCGATCCCCGCTCCCGGCGCGTGCCGCTTCCCCCGTGCGGCGCTGCGGCAGCCGCCAGAGGGCGGCACCCACGAGGGATGCCAGCCGCTCGTCCGCTCTCCGCGGGGACTGCGCGCCGCCTGCGGAATCGATCAGGGCTCCCGCATCAGTTTCAGGGCGCAGAAATCCCCGCACATGGTGCAGGGTCCTGCACCGGGTGCGGCACGCACGAGCGCCTCTCGGTCGATGGCATACTCCGCCTGCCCCTTCCAGTCGAGCCTTGCGCGTCTCTCGGCGAGGTCCCTGTCGGGATCGTCCCGGCCGTACTTGATCGTATCCCCGATGTGCGCCGCAATCCTGAACGCGATGAGACCCTCTTTCACCTCCTCCGGACCGGGGAGCCCGATGTGCTCCGAGGGCGTGATGTAGCAGAGGTAGTCGGCGCCGGCGCCGCTGGCGATGCTCGCGCCGACGCAGCCGGCGATGTGGTCGTGCCCGACGGCGACATCCGTGGGCAGAGGTCCCGCGACGAACAGCGGTGCCGGGGAATGGTCTTTGTACTGCTTCACGTAGGGTGCGATCCTGTCAGCCCGCACGTGCCCGCCGACGCCCTCTATGATCGTCTGCACATCCCGTTCGTACGCCTCCCGCGCCAGCCGGGCATTCAACTGCATCTCCCCCGCCTGCGCTGCATCCCGGACGTCGTGGATGCACCCGCTCCGCATGCTGTTCCCCAGCGAGAGGACGACATCGTATCTTCGCAGGATCCGCAGGACCTCGTCGAAGTGCTCCAGAAACGGGTTCTCGCAGCGGTTGCGGCGCATGTATGCCAGGGTGATCGCACCCCCCTTCGAGACGACCCCCATGATCCTCTCCCACCGTCTCACGACGTCCATCAGGTCCCTGCCGGCGCAGTGGAGGACGACCGATGAAACCCCTTCTCTCGCGTGAGCCGCTATCGTGGCCAGGATGTCGTCCGCCGTCATGCTGCCGATGCCTTTCTGCGCTGCCGTCTGGTAGAT
Organism: Methanomicrobiales archaeon; assembly: GCA_030019205.1. Lineage (NCBI taxonomy): Archaea > Methanobacteriati > Methanobacteriota > Methanomicrobia > Methanomicrobiales > Methanomicrobiales archaeon. Next base: position 38,244 of record JASEFH010000016.1, on the reverse strand, counting down.
CGGCACCGTGGTGATGGGAACGGTGGTGGCCTGGAATACCCGCTGGCGGATGGCCTCGATGTCCCCTCCCGTGGAGAGGTCCGTGATCGTATCCGCGCCATACCGTTCGGCGATGACGGCCTTTCTCACCTCCTCATCGGGATCGATGCGGGAGGGCGACGTCCCGATGTTGACGTTCACCTTGGTTCCCAGCCCCCTTCCGATGCCGACCGCTCTCCCGCCCCTGCACATGACGACGGCTTCTGCGGATGCAACGCGGGAGAGGAGCGTGCCCGGGTCGATCCCTTCCGCCCGTGCAACCGCCTCGATCTGCGGCGTCATTCTCCCGCGCTTCGCCTGTTCGAGCTGCGCTGTCATACGGCACCCAGCACTCCGCACGGCAGATCCGCGCCCCTCAGTACGTCCTCCGGTCCGCCCGTCTGGACCACTCCCGAAAGACCGCCAGGCACTCGTCGCGCAGGAAACCCGGCGTGATCTCGATCCGCGAACCCCCGTGGTTCTTCATCATGCGGTTCGACAGGGTGAGCTCGCGGAAACCGAGCCCCGCGGCATCGCCGATCCCGCTGCCGTAGACGATCCTGGCGATATCTGCCCAGTGGGCGGCGGCAAAGCACATCGGGCACGGTTCGCAGGTGGAATAGAGCACGGCGCCGGGGAGGTGGACCGCGGACAGGCGGCGGCACGCCTCGCTGATCGCCACGATCTCGGCATGGCACGTGATGTCCGTCAACTCCCAGACGCGGTTGTGCGCGGTGCTGATCACCCGGCCGCCGAGCTCGATGCAGGCGCCGAACGGACTCTCGCCGTGCGATACCCCTTCGCGGGCGGCCTCGATCGCCCGCTGCATCGCTCCCGCATCGGGCGTGAACGCCTCCCCGCGGTCCTGTCGCAGATCCATATCCCACTGTCGGTGTGCCCGTATATGATACAATCGCTCCCTCCCGTCCGGGAGAGCGATCGATCGCGCCCGGGGCCCCCGCCACCCTCCCGCGGGATCGCAGCCCGCCTGCCCGGCGCATCACACGGCGGGGAATGCATTCAAAGCGGCAGCTGCCGCCCCCGGACAGCGGCGGAAGGACCGGGCTGCTGCGGCGGCGGCAGGTCAGGCCGACGCCATCCGGTGCAGCAGGTGCGGAAGGATGGGCGGATACCCGCCCGGCAGCGGGGGCGCTCCGCTCTCGCCGCCTCCCAGGAGAGACCGCAGGCTCCACCACTCGCCCGTCGGCGCCGCGCCGTCGTCCGTCACGCCGGAGGCGAGTCCGTAGACGGCGGAGCGGTTGCCGGAGACGGCCTCGAAGATGGTGTTGTTCCGGAGATCGTAGCCGACGATCGTGGTCTTCAGCATCGTCTCCGTGCCGTTCTCCGTTCTCTCCAGGATCCGGATCCCCTCCGCACCGCCCGGGCGGCCCGCCAGCCAGTGCGGGGAGACGGCGATCCGCACCGCAACCGGATCGTGCGGATGCGGGCCGAGGCGGGTGATGCTGGAGACGTAGGCCGATTCCCGCACGCTGCCGTCGTCAGCATCCTGGAGGTACGACGCCTCGAGCGCCTCGACCGGCGCGCGGATGCCCGTTTCCTGCACGGAACGGACGGATGGCTCCACGGCTGCATCGGCCGCGTAGAAAAGGACCCGCCGGTCTCCGCTGCCGGTGCCGACGACGAGGCGGAGTCCATGCGAGGAGAGGGCAGCGGCGGTCACCGCGGGACCGGCGGTGGCGCCGGTGGAGGAGGTCGAGACCTGCCGCCCGCCCGAACCCGTGTCGAGCTCCCAGAGGCTCCGCCCCTCGCGATCGAACAGGTGCAGCCGGCTCCCCTCGCAGATCGCCACGAGAGCCCCCTCCGGGGAGACGGAGACCGCACGGATGCGGTTCTCCGCCGCATACTTCCAGAGCAGGTTCCCGCGGCCGTCCAGGACGTAGGCGACCCGGTCGCCGGAACCCGCACCCACCAGGGATCCGTCCGCGGAGAGCGCCACTCCCTGGACGCCGTCGCCGGTCCTGTACTTCCAGAGAAGGCCGCCGGATCCGTCCAGGAAGTAGAGGTGGTGATCCTCGGAGCCGGCTGCCACATACGAGCCGTCGGCGGCGATCGCCGTGCTGATCACGTCGTCCCCGGCGGTATAGGACCAGAGAAGGTGACCGTCCCGATCGAACAGTCGGACGGTGCCGTCGTCGTAGCCGGCGGCGATGCGCTCCCCGCCGCGGGAGACTGCCACGCTGTAGACGAAGTAACCGCTGTCTTCGCTCCAGATCTCGCCGCCGTGGGGGTAGAGGAGGTAAAGCTTCTCCGCCGCGGCGGCGACGTGCGTGCCGTCGGGGGAGATCGCGACGCCAAATACCGGCACCTCCATCGGCCGCCTCCACTGCACCGCTCCGGAAGAGTCGAAGTAGTAGATGGTTCCGGGGCGGTGGGTGGCGGCAACCGCGTGGGACCCGTCCCCGGTGATCGAGGTGCTCGTGATGCGCTCGCGGGCCGAAGCGTTCCAGACCTCCGCGGGAGACAGGGACGGCGGGAGGATGATATCCCGGTTCTCGGCACTGCCGATATCGATCCCCTCGCCGGCTATCTCCCTGTCCGATGCCGTCCCGTCATCGGAGGCCCCGTCGGCGGTCTCGTTCTCCAGGAGCCAGGGCTCCTCCACGGGGCAGTCCTCTTCGGCGACGATGTACTCGCCGGCGTCCGTACCTATCGCGCCGTACAGGGGCGGATCCTCGCTCCCGTTTTCCGCTTCGGGGGATAGGGCTCCCGTGTCCTGGGCGGCTGCCGGTAGGAGGAGGCAGAGCACCAGGAGAAGCGCAAGGATGGGTTTGAACAGGGGATGGCAACGCATCAGAGGATGGTTTCGAGCATCACGCTAATGAAGGCTTTCGCCATGGTGCATTCATGGGAAATACTGGTTCAATTCCCCGTAGGTGGCGCTTAGATCCGTATTTTTGAATTTCGTGAAGTTATACCCATCCAATATCGGCATACCGCTGCCGATCCCGCCGCAGGAATCTGTTCTGTGGAATACCGGGTCTGCTCCGGGAATAATCGTGATATATTCTGGAAAGAAAAACCGCAATTTTTATCTCCATGCCCGGCAGATCCCCGCGTTCCTCCATGCCGTGAGGGGTGCGGGCCCCCCGCCGCATCAGGCGGACGGTGCCGCTTCCGGCCCCCCGGTCGCCTCGGTCGCCCCGCTGTCCCATACCATGTTGTTCGCCATCTGGGTCGCGAAGACTCTCGATCCCGGTTGAACCCGGATCGACTCCCCCATCTCCTCCGGGCTCCTCGCCCAGACGACCTGGTGCCGGAAGAAACCGTCGGGCTGCACCACGACGACGCTGTACATGTTCATATCCTCGGGGACTTCCCTCTCTCCCAGCTCGACCCTGTAGCACGTGAACGTGACGGGGGCGAGCTCTCCTGTTTCTCTCTCTCCCTCGGGCATTCTGCAAACCTCCAGCCGGTGTCCGGGGAGACCGCACGCAGGGATGCTGCGCGGACACCCCCGGCAGCTCGGTATCTCGAGTCTGTCGGCGAGCCTCTCCTCTCCCCTCCCTCGTATTTGAATGTATGGGGGCCCGCTGCGGGAGCGCCACCCCGTCCGCCCCGTGAGAGCAGCGATGGAGTTCCCGGAGCATCCGGGGGAGCACCGTCTGCGAGGGCGGAGATGCGATCGGTCCTGCGTGCCGGGAGCATCGCTACGGGCGGGCGGGGATCCTGTTCGTCCACTCCCGCAGCCCGGCATGGTCCAGCCCCGCCCTCCAGAACCGCTCCCGGACCGCCGCATCCATGCTGAGCGGGGACGAGGGTGCCCAGCGGCGTTCCTCGCAGTAGCGCCCGTGGATGCCGTCGATCCTGGGGGACGTCGCCAGGTAGACCTCCACCTCCGCGCCGTGCTCCGGGGGCGCCCCCTGGTGGTAGCCGGAGAACGCCCGCAGGAGCTTGGTGTCGATGACCCCCGGGTGCAGGCAGTTGGCGGAGACCGCGCTGCCGTCGAGGATGCGGCCCAGCCCGTAGGTAAATACGACGACGCCCAGCTTGGAGAGGGCATAGGCCTCGTAGGGATCGTACCGCTTCTCCCCCTGCAGGTTCCCCCAGTCCACGCTTCGCACGCTGCGGTGCGCGATGGACGCGACGTTGACGATGCGGGCGGGAGCGCTCCGCCGGAGGAGGGGGAGGAGTTCGTGGGTGAGCAGGAACGGGGCGATGTAGTTCACGGCAAAGGTCGTCTCCAGGCCGTCGGGCGTGATCATCCTCTCTCGCATGTAGACACCGGCATTGTTGACGAGCGCGTCCAGCCGGTCGTACCCATCCCGGATCTCCGCTGCCAGGCGGCGGACCTGCTGCTGAACCGAGAGATCGGCGATGAGGAGATCGAGCCGTTCGGAACCCGTGCGCTCTCCGATCTCCTTCCGGACGGCCCGGCCCTTCGCCTCGTTTCTTCCGTGGATGAGGACGTGATACCCTCTCTCCGCCAGGATCCGCGCCGCCGCTCTCCCGATGCCGTCGGTGGAGCCCGTGACAAGGATGGTGCGCCCGTCCATGGTGGTCGAGAGTGCTGCTCTGCGGCAATAATACTTTCTGGCCCGGCCCCGAACAGGACATGTTTTTTTATTTGAGAGATTCTATAACAGGAGGCACTGGAACCCGCTCGAGCGGGTTCGACCGATCGGGAGCCAGCATGCCGGAGCGGCCGTCCATGACCGACGATGCCGTCTTCCTCCGCTGGATGCGGACGGAGCTCGGGAGAATCAACAGGGGCATCGTCTCGGAGAGAAAGACTCTGGAGGATCTTCTCCAGGAGGTGAAGCCTGCTTCCCGCACCCGGGGCGGCGAAGAGCATCTCTACCGCAGGGACGTGCTGCAGAGACTGGGGGAAGCCCTCCCGAAGGATCTGCACGGGAGACTGCGGCTGCCCATCCTGTTCTACTTCGATACGGAGGTCTCGGACAGCGCATACCTCACCGACAGAACGGCGGCGCAGGCCCTCCAGGAACTGGGGGAACTCAGTCCGCTCCGCACCTTCCGGGACGGCAGGCTCTGGGTCTCGCGGGCGATCGTCTACGCCATCCTGCAGAAGTATCCGACGGCCGTTCAGACGGTGATGATGTAGGCGGTATCCCCGGGATGGACGGGGGACGATACCCCGTCCATCCCGATTGCAGGATCTGGTGGTCCGTTTCGAACGTAGATAATAGAAAACGCAGGTATGGGGGAACTCCCCCTGTGCCCTCTATTCAGGCACCGTACAGGCTCTGCAGTCCGGCAATGTCGGGCGGTTCGAGGGTCCTCTTCTCCGTATCCCCTTCCTCCGAATATCCATACATCGTCACGGCCGAACAGGTGGTCGAGTAGACATCCCCCATGCCGACGGCATGCCCCAGTTCATGGGTCGCGATATTCTGAAGATCCATCTTGGTGGAGTCCGCATATCCATCTCCCCAGTCGAAGTAGTCGTTGAACAGTATATCGAACTCCACGATCTGTTTTCCAACGCGTGAATACCATATCGAGGTCACGGCGATGACGTTGTCATCGCGCATGGGGCCGAAGGAGATGGCATTGATGCGGTCGTACGTGCCGTAATACGCTGAACTGCTCGCGGTATACGAACCGAATAACTCTCTGGAAGTCGCGGCATCCCAGGTTTCCGCAGAATCCGAGATGGCGGCAAAGACTGAACCATCTTCCAATCCCTCGGTATTCGCAGGATTTACAGTATACTGTACGGGAGTCGCCAGCCATTTGACTCCCAGCAGTTTATAGCATGTGTCCGCCTTTGGCTTTGCCGCTGCCGAGGGGGGTTTCACATAGTGGATAAAATCAACCCGTTCAACGGCAAAACTCTCGCCGATGACAGGCGAGTGCTCCGGGGCCTGCGACACCTCCCGGGCCCGGTCGCTGGCCGGAACCAGCATGCTGGCAGAGGCCATGACGATGCACAGCGCAGAGAGCAGAACGACCAGAATCAGAAGTTTTGTCTTCATCCAGATCCACCTTTCCGCAACAGCAGGAATGGCTGCAATTGCGGTCACTATCAGTTCTACAATAGTGGAGCGGATAAGGTTTTCGGGATGGGGCATACGCCCCTGAAGGATCGGGATGAAACAGGCTGCCACGTCACGAACGCATCGAATCTGGTTTCTGGTGACATCACAGACCGCGTGCACGCGGCGGGTGCTATGACCCCCTTGGAAAGGCTCCCTCTGCTGGACCCTCCCGCTGACCGTAACCTTCATGCGTCCCGCCGGGGTCATCCCCGCCCATGCATGCTCCAGAAGACTACCCTCCCGGTTTCGAGGAGATGAGGAACTTCCCGTTAGTAGGAGCCCTGATGGGAAGACGCTCCCGAAGGTTCCTGCTCGGGGCCTCGATACCGGCGGGCGAGCTGGCCTTTACGTCCCGCCACGAACCGCTGCCGCTCTCCCGGCTCGAACAGCTGCTGGTGCTGACCGCGGTGGGCGGCAGCACGGGGTGGCTCTGATCCCCCACAATCCCCGGTATTCGCCGCACATCCCGGACTACGCGGCATCGGCAGCAGGATTCCATACGAGCGAGATCTTCTTCACGGACGACGAGGGGGTGTACTGCCTGCAGACCCGGGATGCGCCGCCCCCTGCGGATATGCCGGAGGATGGAGTTCCGGATCTGTTGGACCTCCTCACTGCGCACCAGTCCCGCATCCGGAAGATCCATGATGGGCGCCTCCGGATCCCCGCAAAGATCCCCTACATGGGGGGCCACAACACCTGGGTCGTCAACCGTCCGGGGAGCACGCTGGTCGTACCGGTAGGGGATCTCGCCCAGCACGTCCTCGCGGCACTCTGCTATTTCACCCAGAACGGGCAGTGCTTCTACGACGACATTCACCGTGAGAGGATTGCAGGGCTGGACCGCTTCGGGCACCTGGTCAACCTGCAGAACCCCATTCCCCTGACGTTCCTCGAGCAGATCTCCCTGGCAGAACTGACCGCCGAGCTCTCCACCGCCTGCTATGCCGGCGTCCTCATGCTCCAGGCAATGGGGCTCGGCGGCTGGATGTTCGACGGTCTCGATCCCTACACGGTGCTGGGCGCCAGCGGCAGTCCCGATGCACCCGGCCTGGGCTTCCGCTATACCTTCGACGAGCGCTGGCCTTTTCCCAACCCCACGGGTCTTCCGGGCATCTTCGCGGGCTACACCCCGCCCCACTATACCGATATGCGGAAGGCGGTCGACGCCCTGGTGCAGCGGAACTTCGGAGCGGGAGGGCCGTTCCATCCCGGCACGCCCGGGCCCTATCGGGAGACCCCGCGCGTGCGGGGGAGCGCTCTCGTGCACGACGAGGAGTTCCGGGAGTGCGTCGCCCTCCAGGCGCGGTACATCTACGACCGGTTCGGCAAGTTCCCCGCAACGGTTCCGAGCATCTTCGTGATCACCTGCCTGCAGGCCCACCATCTGGATCGGGAGTTCTACGACCGCCATTTCAGTCCTGGAGCCTACCTGAGGACGCATGCGGAGCACATGGAGCAGTGGCACCCGAAACGCGCAGATTGAATTTGATAGCCCAGTCGATATCGAACGTATAAGGAGATAAGGGTGAAACGTTCTCCCGAACTGCAGCGCTCCCCGATCCCATCCTCTGGCATTCGAAACTCCGTGGTCATTCCGGATATCGTGTTGGCTTATGGGATGTCCAAAGCACAGAGTGGGGCAAGGAGTAGCATTGCTCCATTGGTATGATGGCCCGGTACGGGGAAAATTGGAGGGAGAGGTATCCTGCAGTATAGGAAGGATGAGCGGACCTGGGTCGATACGATTCGCTTTTCCGAATCCCGCAGCTCCTGTGCCCGGAAGCAGGCCCCATCGCACGCGGGGACGAGGGCACGGGGGGGGGAGGGGGAGCGCCCCTCTCCCGCCGGTGCGGTAATTTCGGTATCCTGTGCAGTACCCTCTTGCCGACAGTCCCCGTCTGCCCCCCTGCAACGGACGTTCCCGACGGGATCTGTTCTGCACCCGCGCCGGCGGCCGCCCGCGACGGGGGCGGGGGAGCATCCATCATCGCCGCGTGCGGTGCGGCCGGGGCTGCAGCGGCGGTCCGTCCCCGATGGAGAGAGGATACCCGCAGCCGGAGCCGCCGGTGCGCCATACCGGGGACGGCGGCAGCGATCGTCCCGCCTCGCCGGCGGTTCCGGCATGAACAGTCCGTCAAACCGCCAGATTTTTCCTCCCGTCCCCCCAACCTTCCCCGGGATCCCTTGTTCTACCACCTGATCCTCACCGACGACTGCAACCTCAACTGCCGCTACTGCCGCGGCAAGGCGATCTTCGAGGAGGGGGAACCGGCGGTCGATATCGACACGCCTGCGGAGCTCGCCGTGGATCTGGATCTCCTGTACGGCTTCCTGGCGCGGGACCCCGATCCGGTCCTGATGTTCTACGGCGGGGAGCCGCTGCTCCGGGCGGATCTCGTCCGCGAGATCCTGCAGCACGCCCCCGTGCGGAAGTTTGCCATCTACACCAACGGGCAGATCCTCCACCGCCTGGAGCCGGAGTGGACGAACCGCTTCTCGACGGTCTTCGTCTCCATCGACGGCCCCGAGGATCTGACGGACTATTACCGGGGGAGGGGGACCTACCGCCGCCTGATCGGGAACCTGCAGGGGATGGTCGCCGCCGGGTTCTCCGGGGAGATCATCGCGCGGATGACGGTCGCCGAGCAGACCGACATCCACAGCGCGGTGCGGGCTCTCGCGTGCAGCCACGATTTCTCCTTCTCCTCCATCCACTGGCAGCTGGACGCGAACTTCTCGCGGGACTTCGAGGCAAGGGATTTCGGCACCTGGGCGCAGGAGAGCTACAACCCCGGCATCCGCAGGCTCGTGCGGGACTGGGTCGACGCGATGCGCCGCGAGGGGAAGGTGCCCCGCTGGTACCCGTTCCTGGATACGGCCGAAGACCTGCTCCGCGGGAGGACGGCGACGGCGCTCCGCTGCGGCTCCGGCCATGCCAACTACACCATCCTGACCGACGGCAGCATCGCGCCCTGCCCCTGCATGGTGGGGATGCGCCCATATTACCTCGGGCATATCGCAACCTCGGACCCCCTCCGCCTGCCGATCCTGGAGGCGCCGCACCTGTGCGAGGGCTGCCGGATCCGCTCTTTCTGCGGGGGCCGCTGCCTCTACGCCAACGTCCTCCAGCCCTGGACGCGGGACCAGCGGAGACTCGTCTGCGGGACGGTGGAGAACCTGCACGATGCGATCGTGGAGGCCCTGCCGGCGATCCGATCGCTCCTGGACGACGGCGCCATCGCACTCGAGGACTTCCGGCACGACAAGTACAACGGCTGCGAGATCATTCCGTGAACGCGCGAAGGGGGGAGATCGCCGCGCTCCGGCAATCTCCCGGCAGCCTGCGGTTGTGCCCGCGTTCCCCGGCGAGGGCGGAGGATCCTCTCACGCCCGGCTGGTCTCGGGGCTGCCCCTCTCCTGCTTCTCTTCCAGGAGCGGCGTCCCCGCTTCCGTGATGCGGAGGGAAACTTCGGACGCCGCCCATGACCCTTTCATCTTCAGGATCCGCATGAACCTCCCCTCGCCGGAACCCCCGAACTGAATCACGCCGTCCGCACGGACATGCAGGTACCGCTCGGTTCCCGCCTGCAGCACCCCCCGGTCCGCCAGCATCAGGATGATGCGCCCCTGCCGGCTGGCATCGAGCAGGGAGTCGACGAGACCTGCCACCTCCGTCGCCCCCGCATCAGAGAGGAGCGTGGTGATGGCGTCGACAATGCAGAGATCCCCGGTGCAGTTCGCGGCGAGCGTCTTCCGGTCCCGGAAGCGGTCGGAGAACTCGATCCGCTCCGCCGCTTCCAGCCCCTGCATGCGCATCTCCGCCTGGACGTCCTCTTTGTAGCCCGCCGTGATGTAGCGCACCTGCCAGCCGGCTGACGCCGCCTTCGACGCCAGCCTCTCCGCAAAGATCGTCTTCACGAATCCGATGTCGTCCTCGACCAGGATGAGGCTCCGGTCCGGCAGGCGCTCCAGCAACGCCTCGAAGAGCATCGCCCCCTTCTTGCACGCTGCATCCAGATAAAGGGTGGGGGAACAGGCCCCGGCGGACCCGCGCGGGTCCCGCCGGCGGTCTAGAAGCGCAGCGACTCCGCGGCGTCCCACTTGCGGTAGCTCTTCTGCAGGATCCATGCGGAGAGCGGCAGGAGCGCCAGCCCTGCGGTCAGGTAATAGGGGGAGAGGAGGGAGAGGAAGATGAAGGCGAGCAGCAGGGGCGCGAGGGCGGCGACGTACTGGCCGAACACCCGGGCGTTGTAGAGCAGGATGTTCGGGTGCAGGCCGGTGAGGTAGACGATCACTGCCACCGCATAGGCGGAGAGGGAGACGAACGTGGCGATGACGGGGAGAAACGGGGCGGGATCCCCCGTCCCGATCGCCAGCGCCGCAAGGATGAGCAGGGGAATGGCGTTAAAGAGGGCGTAGCTCGCGAGTTTGCTGCGGATCACCGTCGATACCTGCACGGGGAGGAAGGCATAGCTGGCGAAGAGGTCGTACTCGGTGAGCCAGTTGTAGACGGTCGAGGTGATGATCCCGAGAAAGAGGGCGAACAGGGGGAGCGGCTGCAGGGCGGGGACGAACGGCAGGAATGCGAACAGCAGCACCCCGATGAGCGCGATCGGGAGGAGGAACGAGAAGACGATCTTCCCGAGACCCCCCTCGCTCCGCGAGAGGTCGAGGCAGTCCTTGGCCATGAAGGGGGCATACGCCGCCCAGGGCATGCGGCGGGCCAGCCCGTCCAGGGCGTTGCGGTAGGTCCGCTTCTTCTCGGGGTAGTCCACGTTCAGGAAGGCGAGCGAGAGTGCGGCAGGGACGATCGCCAGCGCCAGGGACGCGAGCAGGTTTCCCGCCGAGAGGTCGCGGAAGAGCCGGTACGGCGGCAGGGCCCAGAGAACGTTCAGGTTCAGGCATGCGCCCGTCAGGAGGGCAGCGGCAGCGGCAGCGAGAACGGTGCCGATCAGCAGCTTCTGCGAGTGGGCGTAGAGGGTGGAGAGGAAGAAGACGGCGGAGAGCCCGGTCAGGAAGGCGAGGGAGAGCGTGAGGAGCAGGTGCAGGATGGCGACGGGGGGGATCCCGAGGAAGGGGGAGACGATCGCGAGACCGGCGACGCAGGGGAGGATCCAGAGGGCGAAGTAGAAGAGGACGTCTTTTACCAGGAAGCTGAAGAAGATCCGCCGTTCCGATACCGGCAGGCTCCGCGAGGAGTAGGCGATCAGGCTCGCCTGCCCGAAGCGGCGGTTCATGAACTCCCGTCCCATCAGCCCGAAGCCGCCCACGTTCAGACCGAAGAAGGCGAAGAGGTAGTGGGCGAGGAGCACCACCTGCTCCATGGGGACGATCCGCGAGAAGACGGGCAGGGAGAGGGCTGCTGCGGCGGAGAAGAATGCGACGAGGGCGGGGAGGAGGGCGAACATCAGCCCGCCGAAGACGCTGGAGTGGAGCCGCCACTCCTCGACGATCATGGCTCGGAGGAGGAGAGCGGCGGTGTCACGCCGCTGTGCAGGCGAGGAAGAGATCCTCAAGCCGCGTCCCCCCTTCCCTCAGGTCCCGCACGGGGGCGTCGTGGACGATCCGCCCGCGGTAGATGATGCCGATGCGGGAGCAGATCTCCTCGGCGATCCCCAGGATGTGGGTGGAGATGAAGATGGTGTTCCCCTCCGCGACGTACTCCGTCAGGAAGTTCTTGACCCGCCTCTGCATGATGGGGTCCAGGTTGATCAGGGGCTCGTCGATGAAGGCGAGCGTCGGCTCGTGGAGGAACGCCTGGGCGAACATCAGCTTCTGGCGGGTGCCGCGGGAGAGGTCCTTGCAGAGGACCTCCCGTTTCTCCTCGAAGTCGAGCAGGCGGAACCAGCGGTCCGCCTGCGCATCGATCCGCTCGACCCCGCGGATCCGCCCCACGAAGTGCAGGTACTCCTCCGCCGTGAGGAAACTCGGGGGTGTCTCCTGCTCGGGGATGATGCCGACCCGCTCCCGCACCTCCAGGGGGCGGTCGAGGACGTCCACGCCGAGGACGCGGGCGCTCCCCTTCGTCGGGCGGATCTGGCCCGTCAGCAGGCGGTTGATGGTCGTCTTCCCGGAGCCGTTCGGTCCGAGCAGACCGAAGAGTTCCCCTCTGCCCACGGTGAGGGAGACGCCCTCGACCGCCCTCACCTCTCCGTAGTGCTTCGTCAGATCCCGCACTTCGATCGCCGGATCGGGCACGGTGTTCAGCGTCGCAGACATTTACAGATAGTTTGAGCATTGTATATTTAAATCATTTTATTTTTCCATTTTCAATATGCGTCGATTAATTAGAATTCAAAAGAATTAATTCGGACCAACGGGGATAGCGTCCGATGCTCGTGCGGGAAAGAGCGGGGATGCAGCACTCCCGCCGCAGCTGAACCTTTTTCTCTGGGGAGGCACAACGGTTACCCCGGCAGCCCGCGGCTCAACGGCGACCGGGCGAACAGGTGGTGGTGCTCTATACCTCCCGTCATCGTGGCAGAGGATCTGGTGAAGCGGTATGGCGGCTTTACCGCCGTGGACCATGTCACGTTCGAGGTGCGGCAGGGGGAGGTCTTCGGGTTCCTGGGGCCCAACGGCGCGGGAAAGACCACCACCATGAAGATGATCCAGTGCGTATCCCCCAAGACCTCCGGAAGGCTCGAGGTCTTTTCGATGGACGTGGAAGCCCATCAGCGGGAGATCAAACGCCGCCTCGGGGTCGTGCCCCAGGAGACGAACCTGGACCCGGACTTCAGCGTCTACGAGAACCTGCTGGTATACGCGCGCTACTTCGACATCCCCCGCGAAGAAGCCTCGGCACGGGCCGAAGACCTGCTCGAGTTCGTGCAGCTGCAGGATAAGCGGGACGCCTCCATCGAGAAGCTCTCCGGCGGGATGAAGCGGCGCCTGATCCTGGCGCGGGCGCTGGTGAACAACCCCTCCCTCCTGATCCTGGACGAGCCCACCATCGGTCTCGATCCGCAGGCCCGGCACCTCATCTGGGAGAAGCTCCGCAGCCTGCAGGCGCGGGGGAACACCATCGTCCTCACCACGCACTACATGGAAGAGGCGCAGCGGCTCTGCGATCGGCTGGTGATCATGGACAACGGCAGAATCTTCGTGGAGGGCAACCCGGACGCGCTGGTGCGGCAGTACATCGGCACCAGCATCGTGGAGGCGGAGGCGCAGCCCCGCGTGCTCGACTGCCTGCGGGAGAGGGGGGCGAAGTTCGACGTCTGGGACAACCGCGTCCAGGTCTACACCGACCGCCCGCGGGAGATCACCGCCGCCCTCCTGGACAGCTGCAAGACGGAGCGCATCTTCGCCCGTCCGGCAACGCTGGAGGACGTCTTTCTGAAGATCACCGGCAGATCCCTGCGGGAGTGAGGCGGCATGGGATACCTCGAGGTACCGAAGATCGGCGGCGGCGTCTGGAAGGTCTGGAGGCGGAACCGTGACGTCTTTTTCAAGACGTTCAAGGTGAACTTCCTCCCGCCGGTGCTGGAGCCGATCCTCTACCTCCTGGCCCTCGGGTTCGGTCTGGGGACCTTCGTGAGCGAGATCGACGGCGTCTCCTACGCCCGCTTCATCGCCCCGGCTCTCGTCGCCGTCTCCATCATGTACTCCGCCTTCTTCGAGACGACCTACAGCTCGTTCGTCCGCATGTACTTCCAGAAGACCTTCGACGCCATCATCGCCACGCCGCTCACCATCGAGGAGGTCATAACAGGCGAGATCCTCTGGGGAGCGACGCGGAGCCTGATCAACGCGGCGATCATGCTGCCCATCCTGATCCTCTTCGGCGTCGTCGCTCTCCCCTCGTCCCTGCTGATCCTGCCCTTCGCGTTCCTGGGCGGGTTTCTCTTCGCCGTCATCGGGATGTGCTTCACGTCCGTCACCCCGCACATCGATACGCTCAATCTGCCCACGTTCCTCTTCATCACCCCGATGTTCCTCTTCTCGGGGACATTCTTCCCGATCACGCTCCTGCCGGAGCCCGTCCAGGGCATCGCCTTTGCTGTCTTCCCCCTCACCCACCTGGTCGCGATCATCCGGGCGCTCACGCTGGCGAACCTGAGCGCTGACCTGCTCTTCAACCTGGCCTGGATTCTGGTCGTATCCGGCGTTCTGTTCGTCGTATCGGTGAACCTGATGCGGAAGAGGCTCATCGTATGAGGGGCAACACTCCCGATCGGCGCGGGATACGTGCAAAAAAACCGAATGCCACATCGAGAAGCGTATTAAGGATCACGGCCTTTACTTTCTTCTAGTTCCCGCCTCTGGCGGGTGGATCTCGTGGATACGGGGGTTTTCTGCGTTCATGAGTCTCAACCGCAGCCTGTTCGCACCGAACATCGAGAAGATGCAGGCATCCGCCGACGCTGACGGCCTGATCCGGGTGATGCGGAACCACGAGTCGGAAGACCTCCGCCGCGTGCAGCAGGCCCTCATCGCCCTCGGGGATGCGGCGGTGGATCCCCTCGTTCAGGCGCTCCGCGAGGGAGATCGGCGCCTGCGGAGTGCGGCGGCGGAGACACTCGGGGGGCTGCGATCCGGGAGGACGATCCCCGCTCTGATCGAGGCCCTGCGGGACGAGGAGTGGCACGTGCGGTTCCATGCCACCCTGGCGCTGGTCGCGATGGGGGAGACGGCGCTCGAGCCGCTCCTCGGCGCCCTCTCCGATGCGGACCGGGATATCCGCCTGGGGGCCGTCTGGGCTCTGGGGGAGATGAAGGATCGCCGCGCGGTCCGCCCTCTCATCCGTGCCCTCGAAGACAGGGAAGTATTCGTGCGTGTCGTGGCGACCTGGGCTCTCGGCGAGGTGCACGATCCGGCGGCGGTGGAGCCGCTCGTTATGTGCCTGCAGGATGAAGACAGGGACGTCCGCCGGGGAGCAGCCTGGGCGCTCGGGGAGCTGCGGGACCCCCGCGCCACGGGGGCCCTGCGGGAGCGGCTGCAGGACGCGGAGCCGTGCGTGCGCTACGAGGCGGCCCTCGCCCTCCGCTGGATATGCGATCCGCTCACCATCGATCCCCTCGTCGAAGCGCTGGGCAGCGGGGACTGCCGCATGCGGAAGAACGCCGCACGGGCGCTCGGGGCGTTTCGGGAGAGGAGGGTGGTGGCGGCGCTCGTCGGCGCCCTGAAGGATCCGGAGAAGGACGTGCGGCTGGCTGCCGTGCGATCCCTGGGGCTCCTGCGGGACGGCGAGGCCTTCGATCACCTCCTCGAGGTGCTGAACGACCTGGAGGATGCCGAGGTGCAGAAGGCCGCCCGGGAGGCCATGCAGATGATCCGCCTGCCGCATGCGTCTCCCGTCCTGGGCGGCTAGCGCAGGCGCGGCCGCCTCCCCGCGTCCCGCGGCGGGGCAAATGAAGGAGGATCGCATCCGCTCAAACGCCGCCGTTCTGCTCCTTGTACTGCTGGACCCGCGCAAACTGGAGGGACTTGAAGAGGAAGTAGCCGACCACGCCGAAGGTGACGACAGGCGAGACCCAGGGAGGGATGTGGAACCCGAAGCTGTCGATCACCATGATGCATCCCAGGAAGAGGATGGAGTACATCGCGCCGTTCTTCAGGTAGACGTACCGCTTGATCCGCTGGATGTTGCTCACCGTCACCTGGCGCACCACCAGGGCGCCGATCCCGTTCCCGAGCAGGATCAGCGGCACCGCGAGGGTGAAGGCAAAGGCTCCCAGCACGCCGTCGATGCTGAAGGTGGCGTCGATCACCTCCAGGTAGAAGATCTTGCTCACGTCCGAGAGGTTCCTGTCGAAGAGCTTCGCCTCCTGCTGCTCGGCGTTCTGGCGGAACCCGTGCACGATGAAGAAGGCCGAAGAACCGACGACGGCCCCGAACGCCATCATCGCGTTCTCCTGAAGGGAGAACCACACCAGTGTGGCGAGGAGAATGGAGACGATGGCGTAGAACCAGACTCCCTTGGAGTGGATGTACCTCTCCCCCCGCAGCCCGTAGTGCTTCGGCTCCTGGAAGAGCCAGTGGAAGAAGAGGAAGATCAGGAACGTGCCGCCGCCCATGAGGAGCATGGGCGAGGACTCCTCGATCGCCTCGATCACCGCCGGGTCGCTGCTGAACGTTGCCAGGAGCGCTCCCGTCGGCCCCAGACCGGGGGTGGATATCCAGACGATCAGCCAGGGGAGGACGCCCCGGACGACGAAGACGGCAAAGAGCATCCCCCAGATGAGGAACCACCTGCGGTAGCGCTCCTGCATGGTGGAGAGCACCTCGGCGTTGATGATGGCGTTATCGATGCTGCTGATCGTCTCGAACAGCACCAGTCCCGCGACGATCAGGATGGCGGCGATCCAGTCCATTCTTAAGAGTACTGTCATCTCCCTCTGATTTAATAGCTGACGATAGATTCCCTGCCGGATGTGGGTCTTTCCGGCATCCTGCTCTGCTGCAGCGGCAGGGCACGCAGGCGCGCTGGCGGCGTACGCCCCGCCGGCCCACCGGTGCGTCCGGTTCCAGAAGGAGCGCGAATACGCTCGAACAGCATTTCTGGATCCGCTTCTGGCATGGATGCCCGATCGGTGGATCTTCCGGGCATCGGGACGAAGTCCGATACGGAGCGGGCGATGGCGTTCGATCGTCTTTCTGAAAGTCGGGGCGCAACCAGATCCGCCTCATCGAGAAAGGGCGCTCCTCTCCCGCGGCGGCAGGGCAGCATCCTCACCGGCGCCATCATCGAGGCTGAAAAAGAAGCAGCCGGGATCGCCTTCTCTGCTCTTGCCGATCTCCGGACCTGCCTCACCCCCGCAAACGCGCCGCAACATCCATCGCAGAACTCCGATCCGCACACAGACGGGCGCCACCATCGTTGCGGTCCCCCGCAAGAACGAGAATGTCATCGGTCCCTCGGCGTCGTTCGCCTTTGCAGAAGGGGAGGTCGTCGCGGCCATCGGGGAGCCCGAACAGCTGAAGAACTTTGAGAGCCAGCTACTCGGGACCTGGATGGAGAGCGTCGCTCTTGCGATCCTCTCGAAGCATCTGCCGGTCCCCCCGTGCCGCGCTCCATCCTGGCCGGGGCATATATCGGGAACTCCGGCATTCCCTGTTCCCAGGAGAGCCTCCTCCCCCCGTACCCGGGCCTGATCTTCCTGCTGCTCTGCTCCGGACCGGAGTTCAGGCTGCCGCGGTTCCTCTCCCGGGGATCCGGCTTCCCTGTCAGCGGACTCCTCGACCTCGACGTCAACATGGCCGTCGGATTCTCTGGAGCGCTGGCGCCGGGCTTCAACCCTGTCGAGGCGTTCGTCGTCGGTTCTGCGTTCTTCGATACCAGCCCTGCCCCGGCAGCCGCCGGGCTCACCGAGTACTGCAGGCTGACCTCCCCGGAGTCCGAGACGATGATCCGGCTGCTGATCTTCGAGGATCTGAGTCGTCTCTTCCGGGCTGCAGGCCCCTCTCTTCATCCTCCTCAAAATGGGCGCCCTGCTGGCCCTCCTCAGCGTCGTCCGGGTCCGCATGATCGCCGCTCTGCAGAGGTTCGTTGAGGTGCCCGTTCTCCGGGCATTCGGCCCGGTGCTGGGAGCGATCGCCGTCTCGGCCTGTCCTGGCATTCCGGAGGCGGCTCTTGTCCTGATCCCCGGATCCGCCCTCTCGACGGCGAACCCCGGGATCCCGCAGAGGGCAATTGCCCCTGGCAGGACACATCTCCGGGCTCTGCAGCAAAGCTCCCCGGCGGATTTTCCATCTATCCCGCGGATGATCCATCGATGATCCGCATTCACCCCTCCCCTCGGTGAGGGGAATCGTGCGACAGGCCCGCATCGGAGCGGGAATGCCGGGCAGGATGCTCTCTGTCGCACGAAGGGGCCGGAGGAGAGAGGCCCTTCCCCGGAGAAACACCCGGGAGCCCTGCACGGGCTCTTGATGAGAATTTCGACGTCACCATACCCCCTTTGCAGGCAGGGAGATCGGGCTGAACATCCTGGCACGCGGTGAGTTCGCCATTGCCATCGCCGCCATCCACGGATCGGCACCCGCATCTGCAACGATTGGTGCGATGGTCACTGTCACCTCCGATGTGGGCGCGTTCGCATCCCGGAACAGCAGATCCATCGAGGGCTGCTTCTGGAAAAAAGGCTGGATTGCAGGAGACCCGGGTGAAGCGGCGATCCCGGCGGACCGGAGATTGACTGCAAAGGGAAGCGCCTGAATCCGTGCCTGGATATACGGATTCTCCCGCAGCGGTTCCCTGAACGGGATTCCAGGTCATTATTAACCATGAAACGGATCGATAATACCTTTTAATTCCTCGGGTGAGATACTATACAAACCATCCTGATCGGAGGGGAAAGCGCCGGTGGATTACTCGTTCGTTGTACACTCTGACCTGTTCGCGTGGGTGATCCTGCCTCTCCTCATCTTCTGCGCGCGGATCGTCGACGTGAGCATGGGGACGATCCGGATCATCTTCGTCTCCCGGGGCCTCCGCACGCTGGCGCCCATCCTGGGGTTCTTCGAGATCTCCATCTGGCTGATGGCGATCGGCCAGATCATGCGGAACCTGGACAACCCCCTCTCCTACATCGCCTACGCGGGCGGATTCGCGATGGGCAACTTCGTCGGCATGACGATCGAGGACCGCCTCTCCATCGGCACGGTCGTGCTGCGGATCATCACGAAGAACAGCGCCGAACCGCTGGTGGACTTCCTGAAAAAAGAGCACTACGGGGTGACCACCATCGACGGGGACGGCGCCTACGGGAAGGTGAAGATCATCTTCTCGGTGATCGGCCGCCAGGACATCCCGCGCGTGGTGGAGAAGATACAGCAGTTCAACCCCCACGCCTTCTACTCCATCGAGGACGTGCGACACGTGAACGAGGGGGTCTTCCCGGTGAAAGAGCCGGGCTACCTGAGAAGCCATCTCCCCTGGTTCCGGCAGATCTCCAAGGGGAAGTAGGGTCCCCTGCAATCCCCCGCCAGGCCAATACCTGCATTATGCCCGCGAAATATCCCTCTGAACAGGTACTCGCGTATATGCACCTGTTTCGTGCAGGTTATCCCCTTTCGGGTGGATATTTCCCCCTGTATTCGTGAGGTGTCCCGTGGAGATGCCCCTGCAGTCCTGGTTTCTGCCCTGGGTGGTGATGCCCGCGCTCATCTTCCTTGCGATCCTGACGGAAGTGTGCTTCAGCACGGTCCGTGTCATTTTCATCACGCGGGGGCTCAAATATCCTTCCATTGCCATCGGTTTTTTCCAGGTGCTCATCTGGCTGCTGGCCATCGGCCAGATCCTGCAGAATCTGAATAATTATCTCTACTTCCTCGCCTACGGGTTCGGTTTCTCCCTTGGAATATGCGCGGGGATAACCATCGAAGAGCGCCTGGCGATCGGCAGGGTGATCATCCGCATCGTGCTGCGGGAGGATGCCGCTCCGCTCCTGGAATATCTGAAAGGCGCAGGACTCGGATTCACCCGGATGCCCGGACGGGGCGCCTATGGCGATGTTCAGATCGTCCTCACGGTGGTGGATCGCCACGATGTGAGGGCGGTTGCGGCCGCTATCGAGAGGTGCAACCCGCAGGCCTTCTACACGATCGAGAGCGTGAAGCAGGTGAGCGATGGCATCTTCCCGCAGAAGGGACAGGGATGGATGGCCATGCCGGTCCTCACCCTGCGGCACCTCTTCACCCGGAGGAGGTGACAGGGAACCGCCCCTCGACCCGGTTCAAAACAGTATTTTCGGATAGTTTAAGCCTTTTTCAGGGCCCGGGGTCCTCGAAATCGTCCAGCGTCCGAGTAGCTTTGCTGGAAGGATGGAGTCGCGTTCTGATGGCCGTTCTCATGCTTGCCGCGATGCCCAGAGGGGCGAAGGGACGGTCAGTCCCCCTTCTCGATCCAGCGGTGCATGAAGTAGCGGAACGATGCGTTCCTCTTCTTCGCGACCTCGACATCGAAGTGCTTGAGGATCTCCTGCATGAAGACGATGCGGGACATCGGGCGGGGGATCAGCTGGTTGAACTGCTCTTTGGTGATATGGTCGGTGTTCCAGATGCCATCGGCGCCGATCCTGCTCAGGAACGCAGCGTTCGCCCCGGCCAGGTACCAGCTCTCGATCTCCATGACGACCACGGCGATGTCTTCGCCCGTCAGCACCTCGAAGCAGCGCACCATCTCCTCCTTCTTGGCGCGAACGGACGGTGCATCGTCGATGTCCCGCACAAAGACGTACGCCATGCCGGCGCCCTGCACCGACTTGAGCAGCTGGATGGTGCGCTTCCTCTTCTCCCGCGCGTACTTCCAGATGCGGACGGTGCAGTTCCGGTCCTCCAGGGGCGGGGCGATCACCCGCGCAAAGAACCGTTCGTCGTCGTTCCCTTCCAGGAAGAAGAGGATGGATGGCATGTCAGAGCAGGTTCTGGACGTAGAGCTCCTCGATGCCCATGTTCACCAGGAAGGCCCGGATCTCCTCCTTCTCCCGCGGGCGGATGATGCTGGAGAACCCGAACCGGTCCCGCTTCACCAGCAGCAGACGCTCCGCGCCCGCGTACTTCACGATCTCCGGGCTGTGCGTCGAGATGATCACCTGCTTATCCAGCCGTTCGGACACGTCGCGGATCATCTCGACGATCCGGGACGCCAGGTGAGGATGGACGTTGCGCACCGGCTCCTCCAGGACGATCGGGGACTTTCTCTCGAAGTAGAGGGCGATGATGAGGGCGGCGAGGTTGATGGTGCCCTCCGAGAGCAGGTTCGCCGGCGTGAACCTCCGCCCGCAGTAGATCTCTTTTAAGCCCGCGACCAGGGACGCACCCGCGAGCCTCTCCACGTTCACGTCCTCGACGAACGGCAGGATCTCGCTGATCAGCGGCAGCAGCATCTCCCGCTCCCCGGCATTCTCCAGGATGCGCCGCAGGACGATCGCCAGGTTGCTCCCGTCGGGCTCGAGCTCCGCCATGCCCATGGGGGACGTGGTCTTCCGGGAGATCTTCGGGTCGAAGTCGTAGATGCCGATGTCCCGGAAGAAGGCGGCGAGGCGGTGGAGGAGCGGTGCGAAGAGGGGGATGCTGAAGGGCGACTCCAGGAGCGACTCCTGCGGCGCGAGACGCCGGGGGTTCACGGAGGCGAAATCGATCCGCGCCTGAATGTCCCGCGGATGCACGGCGTAGGTCCCCGCACCGTTCCCGTCCCGCCCCAGGACGACCTCCCCCTCGATCGGGGCCGCGCCGCCCGCTCCGATGCGGCAGCGGGCGGCGATCCTCTCGTCCGCAACGGAGAACCGCCCCGGTCCGAAGGCGAGGACGAGGCGGTAGGTGCAGGACGACACGGCGGCCTCGATGTGCTTCTCCCGGTCCTCGCAGAACCGCATGACGAACGGGCGGGGCACCGGATGGAGCCGCAGCTCGAGCGCGACCGGCTCCGTGGACTCCACGCAGATGTTCTGGATGTACTCCCCCCCTCCCTGGAGGGAGACGGCGTTTTCAAGCCCGTGCAGGGCGATGTCCCGCACGAACTTCAGGATGTCGATGAAGTTGGACTTCCCCGCCGCGTTCGTGCCGATGAGCACGTCGTAGGGTCCGAGGTCCAGGTTCAGTTCCCGGAACGTCTTGAAGTTGGAGGCGCGTATCCCGTCGATTCGCACAGGTCAGATCCCCTTTCTGCCGCAGGTATACCCGGTATTCCGGCATGCTCCTACATAACGGCGTCGATGCGTGGGTCTTCGGCCGGCGAGACGGACTGTGGGGGTTTATGCGGGAGGAGAAGAAACCTTCCTGCAATCCATGGTGCCGGGACCGGACGAGACCGATGTGGAGGTTCTGCGGAGAGCGGTCACCGTGATGCGGCTTCGGGTGCTGCCGGACGGGCGGCTGCAGGTCACCGCCCCGCCGGGCGTGGACGTGGAGCCGTTCATCCGGCGCAAGTCCGCCTGGATCGAGAAGAAGCGCAGAGAACTGGCGGATCTCACCGAAGACACGCTGGGCACGGAGGATCTCCTGCTCCTGAACGGGCGGTACTACCTCCTGCGGCAGGGAACCGGGTGCGGGTTCGCCGACGATGGGGCGCTCACCTACTCCACGCCGCAGGGTCTCAGAACGTTCCTGATCGCGAACCTCAAGTCGGACCTCGCCCGGCGGGTGGAGCGCGCCGCGAAGCGGATGCGGGTCGACTACGAGAGCATCGGGGTGCGGACGCAGAAGACACGCTGGGCCAGCTGCTCCGGGAGGAAGCACCTCTCCTTCAACCTCGCCCTGGCAGCGCTGCCGGACCCGCTCAGGGATTACGTCGTCGTCCACGAGCTGGCGCACCTGATCCACCCCGATCACTCCCCCCTCTTCTGGCAGACGGTGGAGACCTACTGCCCCGATCTGCGGCAGGCGGACCGGGACCTCAGGAAGTACTGGATCGTCCTCCAGAGGAACCGCTGCTGGCGCGTGATCCGCGAGATGGGGGAGTGGGAGAACCGTTCACGCCGCCCCTCCGGCGGATCCTGAACTCTTCACTCGCGGATGTACTGCCCGCCGGCGGGCACGGACAGAGCCTCTCCCTCCGTCCGCTCGCGGGGCTGGATGTTTTCGAGCTCGATCGCCACCCAGAGGCGCGCGCCGTCCGCCTGCCCGTCCCCGCTCCCGCGGGACTGCATGTAGGCGAGGAGCTCGTCCCGGTCCAGGAAGAGGCGGTCGCCGTAGGTGTCCAGGAACTGGAGGGGATTCTCCGAGACGAAGATCCGTTTGATACGCGCCTCTCCCACGAGGGCGGGGTCCTCCCCGCTCCGGTAGAAGAGGAACCGCATGCCGCTTTTCAGGTGCCGGTAGGTGCTGGCGGGCTTGACAAAGACGGTCCGGCCGCCGCCGAAGAAGCGGGATACGTAGCGCCGGGGGATGGGGTAGGCAACACCGACGATTCTGCTCATCGATCTCAGGTACTCTTCAGGGTGTGTTTAATGCTTGGCACCGGCGGTGAGGGGGCAACGTTCATATAGAATGATCCGCATGCATACATCGATGACCCCGGGAGAGGGCAAGCAGAGCCGGGTTGCCATATTCGGGTGCGTTCTGGGCTTTCTCATGTGGGCGGACGTGATCACGACCGAGGCGGCGATGCGGTTGGGGCTGCTGGAGCACAATCCCCTGATGGAGCAGGTGGTGGCAAGCCCCCTGCTCCACCTCGCGGTGAAGACCGCTGTCCTGGCGGTGATCGTTATCGTCGCCCGGTGCTGCGAGAGGCTCGTCCCGTCGAGCGGTGCGTACCTGATCGTGGCCCTGGCCGGTTTCTACCTCGCCGTGATCGTGAACAACCTCTTCTTCCTGATCTGACCTCTCCATCGGAGAGGGCAGCCCGCCCCGCACCTGCGCACCGCTGTGCGGTTGCCGCCGGGACGGGTCGTGCAGGCCCCGCCATCGGGTCCCGGTGCGACAGCCGGAGGTGGCCGGTCAGTAGGGCATCACGGTCAGACCCGGCACTCTCGAGAAGCGTTCGTCGCTGCAGAGAGCGGCTGCCGCGATCGCCCCCTCGAGATCCCCGATCGGTCTCCCCTGCGCGCGGAGGTATGCGGCGATCTTCCCGAAGACCTCGCAGGTCTCTTCGGCGATGGGCAGCAGGGTCAGGTGCTCGAGGATCGCCTTCGCCTCCCGGAGATTCTGCTCGATCGACTCCGTCGCATAGACTCCCCGGAACAGTGCGAGCAGATCGATCGGCGTCGTCGCCAGGGGGGCGCCGCTCTCCTCGAGTTCCGCCAGCGTTGCCAGCGCCGCTGACTCGTGGCGGATGAGAGCGGCGATGAAGGAGGCGTCAAGAGTCGGCATGCGGACCGGACTCCCGCGGTTTTAGGTTCCGCATCTCCCGATACGCCTTCTCGATCGCATCCGCGAGGTCCGGGTTGGGTCCGAACTCCCGGACGATCGCTGACAACCTCCTCTGTGGCGGTGCATCCATCGAAGCGCACTCTGCGGGACCTCGCGGATCTGGCGCCCGTCCACGGCTTCCGGCGTTCGCGGGCATCGCCGCGCCGGTCGTCTTCGTTCCCATGCGGGATCGTCCGCAGGCATGGATGATATACTTTTTATGCGGTTCCCCCCCGCGCCCGCGCGGTGCCCGCCCTCTCGTCCGCCCGGGTCCGCCGTGCGGCATCGTCGCATCGCCGCAGACCGGTCCCCCGTGCACCCGCCGCGCGCGTCCCCCTTCACTCCAGGAGCACAAGCCCGATCGAGGTGATGTTGCCGTGGACGATCATGCCGTACTCCAGGTCCCTGCAGGGGACGACGCGCAGGTCCCAGCCGGCGTTCTTCGCCGTGGCGAAGACGTCCATGCCCGCCCCCTCCATCGTGGGGCGGACGAGGTCCATGTGGCGGCACATCCGCCGTATGCTCTCGTCGACGACGCCCGCCTGCTCCTCGGCGACGCAATGCTCGTGCTCGCAGTAGATGCAGGGATAGGCGCCGAATCCGAAGGCCTTGTAGAACCCGTCGTAGAAGGCGGTCTTCTCCAGGAAGTGGATGGTGCCGTTCACCCAGAGGATCAGGTCGCGGAGGAACGGGTGGAAGTCTTCGGGGATCTCCTCCGGTTTGAGGTCCCTGTGGCCCGGTATGCCCTCGAACCGCACCAGGATGCCGTGGTCGTACTCGGCGACCATCCTCCTCGTATCCGCAACGGGCGGGGCGTACGGCGGG
Organism: Methanomicrobiales archaeon; assembly: GCA_030019205.1. Lineage (NCBI taxonomy): Archaea > Methanobacteriati > Methanobacteriota > Methanomicrobia > Methanomicrobiales > Methanomicrobiales archaeon. The sequence continues at coordinate 13,585 of JASEFH010000016.1, read as the reverse complement.
CAGGACATGTGCTTCGCGTACCCCTTGCAGCCGTAGCGGCACTTGAACCGCACCCAGTCGGCGACGACGACATCCTTCGCCCGGATCGTGCGCACCTCCGCCCCCCGCTCCCGCGCGAGGGCGGCAAGTTTATCGATCTCTTCGGCAAGTTCGGAACGCATGGCGCATCGTAAAAGAGTGGTGGCGGTGCGACCTCTTAATAGTCGTGGATGGCGGCGTCTAGGGTTTCGGGGATCGCAGCTCGATCGCGCGCTGAACGATCTGCGTGGAGCTCACCAGCGGCGCGCCGCAGTAGGGCCCGATCCGCACCACCTCGGTCTCGAGCCCGCGGGCCCGCAGCTCCTGCCGCAGCCGCTCCTCGCTGAAGTGCTGGTTGTAGCCGAGGGTGATCACCGCCGGGCGAATCTCCCGGATCGGGCGGTACATGTCGTCCAGGTCCCCCAGGCACGCGTGGTCGACCGGTTTCAGGGCGCTCACCATCTGCAGCCGCTGCGCCTCGGGGACGATGGGCCGCGGTTTGTGCCGCACGTTCACGTCCCGCGCGACGATGACGTGGAGTTCGTCCCCGAGTCTTCTCGACTCCTCCAGGTAGTAGATGTGCCCGGGGTGCAGGATGTCGAAGGTCCCGGTCGCGACCACCCGCCTCACTCGATCACCTCGATCTCCACGGGATCCCCGCCGGCCGAGTAGCAGCGCCAGCTGTGCTTCCTGTAGGGGTATCCGACGATGACGTGGTACCTCCCCGTCCGCGGGAAGAAGGCCAGGTCCGCGCCCGACGGCGTCAGCACGCCGTTCGGGTGGCTGTGGGCGCTCCCGGCCATGTGGGTGTCGAGCGGCATCATGTCGAGGAGCACGGAGGCGCTCTCCTCCCGCCCGATGGTGCCGGGGAGGAGGTCGAGCTCCTGGATCACCCCGCCCTCCTCGCGGAGCACGGCGGCGAACTCGCAGGGGTGGTTCTCGGCCCCGAGCCGGAGGAGGAGGTCGAGGAGGCTCCGGGTGATGCCGCGGATCTTCATTCCCCTGAGCATGGGACGGCAGAAGTCTTGAAGGATCGCATTGCCCGGCGATCTCACCCGTCTGTACCGGTATGGGGATGCGGGGAACTTTTTTGCGGGATCCAGGGGCGCATGGTGGGGGCTCGTCGTATCCGGCCGGTCCGGAGCGAAGCGGCTCATTATCCGGGACTCCCTGTTCAACGGGTGCGGCAGGACGCAGAATACCTGTCTGCGACAGACGGGCCCGATGGGCTCTCCCCGTCGGCGGGGGCGGTCTGGATGCGCAAACGCGATCCGGCACATCTCTGCAGGGAGCCGCGGTCATACCGCCATTTACCGGGTCGGCAGAGTTGCCCTCCCCCTTCCCGTCGGCTCTTCGGACGGTGGCAGACCATGGACGCCGGTGTGCTGGTAGATCGCTCCCCGGGGAGGGCAGGACCCTTCGGGCTATCGCGACTACGGGGGGATCGGGAGAGGGATGCATCCCCGCAGCAGGACAGGTCTCGATCCGGGTTGCCGGCTCCTTCTCGATGTTCCTGCACGAGGTCGGGGATCTTGCGTACGACACCGGTCCGAAAAGCCCCTCCTGCAGGCTCATCGCACCGGAGGGGGAAAGCACCCCCCAACCGCCCCCGCCCCTGCTGTTGCGACGGTTTCCCCGGGGGGTAGATCGGGGGTGATACTTCACCGCGCCTCCACCCTGCGTGCAATATCCTCGCATTGGGGATGCCGGGGGACAGGAGCGATATCGCTCCAATCTCGGACTCTTTTCCGAGATCGATCTCGTGCCCCCCAACCAGCCCTGTCGCAATCGTGGGGGATGGGGTGCCGCCCTATCGCCGTCCTGCGTTTCGAATATTCGATCGTCTCCCTGGCCCCGTGCTGTGACCGTATTCCGCGTGCATCCACGATCTTTTAGGGAAACCCTGGTAACATCCTCTCACATCTCCTTCGATCCGTCCCGTGCGCAGACCTCCCGTGGATGGAACGGCCAAGTCCTCTCCCATGAAAATACCGAAAATTGCCCCGGAGCATGAGGAGGACCCACCTCTCCCCTCCCTGAGGATGCAACCCGTGCCGACCGGTGACGCGTCCGGGTTTTGCGTCTGCTGGACATGCAGGAGAGATTGCGGGGCAATCAGAGGATTCATCAACCTTTCCTGTGCATACCATCTTTGCATAAGGAGAAAGCGGAGATGGCGGAGAACTTCCCCGGCGCCGAGGAGAAGGTCGTGGAATATTTCGGCAGCAGAGAGAGCGTCAGACTCGCCTACCTCTTCGGCTCGGCTGCAGAGGGAAGGGAGGGGCCGTTGAGCGATATCGACATTGCCGTCAACCTCGACGAGTCGCTGGACGCTCGTGCGGGGTTCAGGATGCGGCTGAGGCTGATGTCCGAACTGGCGGGCATTCTGCGGACGGACCGTGTCGATCGGGTGGTGATGAACGATGCCCGCCGCTTCTGAAGTTCAACATCATCAAGCACGGCAAACTGATGAAAGACGACAGGGAGACCCGGATCCGTGTGGAGAGCGGGATCCTGTCGGAGTACCTGGATATGAAGTACGATATCGAGCGGCATACCGGATTCGCGCTCCAAAGGATTGCAAAAAAGGGCTGCCATGAAGAACGAGATCGTAAGGAAAATGGACCGGCTGCAGGAATGCGTCAGGATACTGGATTCGTATGGAAAATTCAGCCTCCAATAGATCCGGGAGGACTACACGCTCCGGGGAGCCAGAAGTATCTTGAGGTCGCCCTCGAATCCTGCATCTTTATCGGGGAGAGGATCATCGCCGCCCAAGGTCTGCGAAAACCGGATACGTACAAAGAGGTGATCGAGATCGTGGGGGAGCAGGGGATTCTGCCCGGACCGTTCGCAGCACGCTTTGCCGAGGCGGTGAACCTCCGCAACATCCTGGTACGCCGATATCGGCATCGGAATTCTATTCGGCATCCTGCAGAACAACCTCGGAGACTTCAGCGAGTTTGCCCGGTATATTGCGGGGTATCTGGAAACGGTTGAAGGATGAGCGGTGCGCGAAAATTTCCGGTCGATGGTATCGGGGGCGGGGCTCGAGGGCTAATCTTGGTCTCCGGGATGGTGGAATTGCATCCAAGGCTCGCCTTATCCCAAAAGGCATCTACCGAATTTCCCGATGGGACCGGTAATAGTTGCCCATGGAGGCCAGAACAGGCGGGCAAGCGCTCTGGCATCGCCAGGCACTCAATTGTCACAAGATGCTATCTGCGGCGAATGCTGTAAACCTCTCCCGGAAGGGCTCTGTTGCAATCCACATCGAAGGTAGACGCTGCTCCAGGGCAGCATATTCGCAGGAAAGGCCCCGTCCCCTCCGTGCGACGGCCCCGATCGGGAGAGACCCATACGGGCCTATCGCACTGCGGGGATGGGAGGACCCGCACGATCGGAACCGGGGGAATACCCGCAGGATAGGTGTACAAATACGCCGGAGAGGTTTTCTATAGTGCCTCCCATAAGGCCAAACGCGTCGAACCGCATGGTGCGGGATCGATGGTCCATCGAGATGTACTCCACGCCCCAAAGGGGACGAGAAATACTTACTATCTCACATCGCTCTTGGAATGCGTATATAAAAATTTATCAAAATCTGGCGATAATTTAAATAAAACACGGTATTTTCCCGGAGTTCATCTCTTCCGGGGGGGAGATTGGCGGATGTGGAAGGAGAAGAACGTATTCATAACCGGCATCGGAGGGTTTGCCGGTGCCTATCTGGCGCGACACCTTGTGGATGCGGGTGCTCACGTCTACGGACTGGTTCGGCGCAGGGCTGATGGCTCCCTTCCGGAGAGCATACGGGCCAAAGGGGTGCAGAACGCGATCACTTTCATCGAAGGGAACCTGGAGGACATATCGGGGCTTGCCACGGCGCTCGACATCGCACAGCCGGATGTCGTCTTTCACCTGGCGGCACAGTCCTATGTCCCCCGCTCGTTCACCCATCCCATCGAGACGGCTCAGATCAACTCCATAGGCACCAACAATCTCCTCGAAGCAGTGCGGCGGAAAGAGTACGATCCGGTGATTGTGTTTGCCGGATCCTCGGAGGAGTACGGGCTCGTCTTCAGTTCACAGGAGCAGTTCGAGTCTGCCAGAAAGAAGTACGGATCGATCTTTCCTGAGCCTGCGGCGATTCCCGAGGTCCCAATCCGGGAGACGAATCCCCTCCGTCCCATGTTCCCCTATGCTGTGAGCAAGGTCTACGGCGACTTCCTCATGCGCAACTATTATCATACCTACGGGACCCGTGCCATCGTCTCCCGCGCCTTCAACCATGAGGGAGCGGGAAGGGGGATCATGTTCGTCACGTCCGTCATCACGAACCAGGTGGCGAAACTCGCCGCCGGGGATCTCGATCGCCTCACCATCGGCAACGTGGGGGCGTTCCGCGACTGGTCCCACGTCCTCGATGTCGTGCGCGGTTACTGCCTCCTCGCGGAGGAGGGGCAACCGGGCGACGTCTACAACCAGGGGTCGATGCGGACGACATCGGTCCTGAGCTACATCCTCTTCAGTCTCGAGAGCGCGGGGATGCCGGTCGAGCGGATCGAGACGTTCCGGAACGGCAAAACCGTCGACGCTCCCACCGAGAAGGACACTTCAGATATCTTCGGGGTATCATTCGAGAAGACGCGGGTCGATCGCCTGATGCTCGAGGGCGACCTGGAATTCTCGCTGGCGGACGAGGGGATAGCCGTCCACAGTGACGGACGGAGGATACCGATCGTCTTTGACGCCGATCGGTTCAGGCCTGCAGAGGTCCCGATCCTCTTTGCCGATACGACGAAGATCCAGCGGCTGGGATTCAGGACCACGCACAGTGTCGGGGATATCGTGCGGGACCAGCTCAACTATTTCATGGACGAGAAGAGACGTGCATGAAGGTCGCCATTTTCCACGACTACTTCGGAGCCATTGGCGGTGGCGAGAATGTAGTTCTGATGATGGCGGATGCACTCGGTGCTGACATCATTACTACCGATACAGATGCCGTCACTCAAATTGCACGGCATGGGGATGTGCTCAGTATTGGCAATACAGTTAAAATCGCTCCTTTCAAGCAAATTTCCGCTGCGGCACGGTTCGCTGCCTGCGACTTCTCCGATGATTACGACTTCTTTATCTTCAGCGGGAACTGGTCGCATCATGCCGCAAGAAAGCATCATCCAAATCTCTGGTACTGTCACATCCTTATCGGAGCGATGAATAACGAACAGGTCCCTTTTTACGATCATGCGGGGTTTTTATTCCGGAATTTTTATCGATTCGGGTCGTCTCTCAACCGCCCGCTTGACAGACGCTCCATTGCGAATATCGACCGAATCGTTGCGAACTCGAAGAATGTCCGTGATCAGATACGTCAGCACTACGGGAGAACTGCTGAAATCCTCTATCCTGCTGTCGATGTCTCCCGCTATGTCCACCGAGAGGCAGGAGACTACTGGCTCTCGGTAAACCGACTCTACCCGGAGAAGAGAATCGAGCTCCAGGTGGATGCGTTCCGCATGATGCCCGAAGAGAGGTTAATCGTTGTCGGCGGGCACGCGGCTGCAGACCACTCATCCCCATACATCCGCTGGTTGAAACGGGATCTTCCCGAGAATGTCACGCTGGCGGGTGAAGTCCCCTTCGATGAACTCGTCGACTTATATTCCCGTTCAAAAGGTCTGATCTGCACCTCGTTCAACGAACCTTTCGGTATCACCCCTCTGGAGGCGATGGCCAGCGGCAAAGCGGTTGTTGCAGTCAAATCTGGCGGATTCCTGGAGACGGTTACGGAGGAGACGGGAAGACTTGTAAACCCCGATCCAGTTGAGATCGTCATGGCGCTCAGAGAGATCATGAACGATATTGATGCTTATCGGAAACCATGCCTAGAAAGAGCGCGACTCTTTGATATATCTATCTTCCAGAAGAGGATACGTGAGATCGTGCAATTCCAGAACGACTAGATGTCTGGCTGTATGCTGTGTTAGAGTCATAATCCTTATTATTCTATTTATCGACATTTCTATCGGAATTAGTTGGTTGTTAGAGTTTCTTCCCAGGGTAAGGTACGAAATAGTCTCATATGGTTATCAGAAATGATGGTTATGCCGGATGAAGGTGGCAATATTTCATGATTTTTTTGGGGCCGTAGGCGGCGCGGAGAAGGTAACGTTGTGCATGGCGAAAGCCCTTGGTGCCGATGTTATTACAACAGACACTCGGGCACTCGGTGTGCTGGAGTTGCCCGGAAAATGTATTTCTCTTGGGGAAACGATGAAAATCCCACCACTCAAACAAGTATCTGCCACAATGATGTTTCTCAACTGCGATTTTTCCGATGAGTACGACTTCTTCATTTTCAGCGGCAACTGGGCGCAGTATGCCGGGAAGAAACACCATCCAAATCTCTGGTACTGCCACTCCCCGACGAGAGCGTTCTATGATCTCTACTCCACTTATCTCTCTCGGCAGAACCTTGTTCGTCGTCAATTTTTCCGCATATGGGCAAACAGTCACAGAATTCTGGACCAGAGGTCGATACGCTATATGGACTCAATTGTTGCTAATTCAGAGAACGTTCGCACTCGGATAAAAAGATTTTATCATCGGGATGCATCGATAATTTATCCTCCAATCGATACATCGAGCTATCCCTGTAAAGAATACGGGAATTTCTGGCTCTCAGTGAACCGTCTCTACCCCGAGAAACGGATAGAATTACAGACCGAAGCCTTTAGGTCAATGCCGGATGAGCGTCTGATCATCGTTGGCGGGTATTCGGAAGGAGATCATGCTGCCCCGTATGTTAACCGTATCCGACGAGATCTTCCTGAGAACGTCGAATTACGCGGTGAGATCTCTGAAAAGGAACTTGTGGATCTCTACGCACAGTGTAAGGGATTCATTACTACAGCTCGGGATGAAGACTTCGGGATGGCTCCGGTGGAGGCGATGGCTGCCGGAAAATCTGTTGTTGCCGTTAATGAAGGAGGGTATCGCGAAAGCGTTATCGATGGTGTCACTGGATTTCTAGTTCCGGCCGAGGTTCCTGCAATAGTTGGTGCGGTCAGGACAGTCTCAGCCAACCCGGAGCTTTATCGGCAAGCCTGCCTGGCAAGAGCGAAGATGTTTGATCGCTCCGCGTTCGAAGAGCAGATACGGCGCGTGGTGAACGATGCTTCTTGACCATGCTAGGACCATCTACGGCTATCGCAACCTGATCCGGACACTCGCCTGGGGTGAGTTCAAGCAGCGCTACAAGAACTCGATCCTCGGATACTTCTGGTCGCTGCTCGAACCCCTGCTGATGCTCGTGGTTCTCTATGTGGTCTTTTCAAACCTCATGCGGATTCAGGTGGAGTACTACCAGCTCTTCCTGCTGCTCGGGATCATACTCTGGAACTTTCTCGCCCGGGCAACGTCGCTCGGGCTTTCCGCGATCGTCGGAAGACCGAGTCTGGTCCAGAAGATCTACTTCCCGAGAGATATTCTCGTGATCTCGATCTGCATCACAGCCTTACTCATGAGCATCTTCGAGTCCGTGGTTTTTGCGCTCTTCATGGTGGTCTTCCAGGTGCCGCCCTCGCCGACGCTCGTCTACGTGCCGCTGATCCTGCTGATCCTATTCGTGTTCGCCCTCGGGATATCACTCGCCATCGCGGCCCTGAACGTCTACTATCGTGACGTCCAGTTCATATGGGCGGTCGTCCTGCAGGCTGGCTTCTTCGCCACCCCGATCCTCTATCCCGTCACGATCTTCCCGGAGGGGCTTCGGGAGCTCTTTCTTCTGAATCCAATGGCCCATATCGTTATCGAAGCGAGAAACACGATCATCTACGCGACGGCGCCATCACCGGGCAGCCTCCTCTATGCAGGCATCGCCTCGCTCGCTGCACTCGCGATAGGCTACCTGATCTTTGCCCGCTACGAGCCCGGGTTTGCGGAGGAGATGTGAGTGAACGCAATCGAAGTGGAGCATCTGCGAAAAGTATTCCGAATCCCGCACGAGAAGCGGACCACGCTCTATGAAGCCCTGACCGGGCTCTTCCGGCCCGTGCACTACGAGACGTTCCCGGCGCTCCGCGATATTACTTTCTCCGTGGAGGATGGGGAGATGCTCGGGATCATCGGGGAGAACGGGAGCGGGAAGAGCACGCTCCTGAAGATTCTCGCCCGGATCCTGCGCCCGACTTCGGGGGTGGTCTCGGTGAACCGGCGGCTCACGCCGTTCCTCGAGCTCGGTGTCGGTTTCCACCCCGATTTTACAGCGGTCGAGAACATCAGAACCTACGGGACGATCATGGGTCTATCAAAGCGGGAGATTGCCGACAAGGCCGACGGCATCCTGGAATTCGCCGGGCTCGAGAAGTTCAGAGACACGAAGCTGAAGAACTTCTCATCCGGAATGCAGGTGCGGCTCGCGTTCTCGACCGCGATTCAGACCGATCCCGAGATCCTCCTCCTCGACGAGGTGCTCGCCGTCGGCGATATGGAGTTCCAGCAGAAGTGCATGGACGTACTCGCACGCTACCGAAACGAGGGTGTCACCATCGTCTTCGTCTCCCACGACTTGGGCTCGGTCCGGCGGTTCTGCGATCGGACCCTCCTCCTCCGTCAGGGGGAGCAGGTGGCCCTCGGCGAGACGGACGAGGTGATCGACCGCTACGTCTACGGCAAAATAGAAGCTGGGACTGCGGAGATCGTTGCGCCAGCCGGTGAAGCCCCTCCCGCCAAAGAGGCAACTTCGGGGAACGGCAAGGTGAAGATCACGGGTGTGAAATTCCTCAACAAGTTCGGTGCAGAGTGCACGCGATTCAATGCCTTCGATCCGATGACGATCAGAATTTATTACTCGGCCCGCGAACGGATTCCCGATCCGGTCTTCGGGATCGCTCTCTACTCCGAACGCGGGGAGCACCTCTACGGGACGAATACCGAGTTGAAAGACGTCCCGATCGAGTTTATTAATGGCGAGGGGTATATCGATCTCTGGATCGACAGGCTTCCGATGCTCGCCGGACGATTCCTGCTGACGGTTGCGGCTCACACCCGCAGTGGGGAGTGCTACGACTGGCAGGACAAGGCGTATGCGTTCGACGTCATCCCGACAGGGAGGGATGCCGGGCTTTTCAATATTCCCTGTTTATGGAGGCTGTGAGAGGAGATGTATATGGATGACGCTCCGTTCGAGATTCGCGACGACGAGATCAACGTCGAAGAGATCATGGAAAAGATTCGCGAGAATATCCGGCGGCGGAAGGCGGCCGGGATCTATCCACCGGACCCTGACTCCCTCGTGACCCCGCAGGCTTCGGCCGGGAGCAGCACTGAGCTTGCCCGTGATCTCGCATATATCTCCGGCAATTGGAACATCCAGAACAACAGTTATTTCATCAGTTCCCACCGCCCCGTCGCTGGGAAGGTCCTGGTGAAGGGGCGGGAGCTCGTTCACGGCGAAGTGCGGCGATACGTCGACCCGGTGATCTGGAAGCAGGCCGAGTTCAACCGGGCTACGAGCCAGGTGCTTAGGGATGCCGCTCACAGACTCTCCGGGGTTGAGGATCGTATACGTGAGTTTGATGATCGGGTACGTGAGCTTGATTCTCTGCTGCAACAACTTCGGGATGACACCAGCAAACAGATTAAGGAAGTTATCAAGGAGTTACGATCTCAGATTGGGCGGCAACCCCTGGACAAGGAGCAGATTAAAGAGTGTGAGTCCAAAGATATTAGAAAGGCGGGTTGGGCAAAATTTTATGATCATGAGATTACACATGAGGAACTGGAGGGGAATATAAACCATCACAAAGAGTTTATTTCATTAATCGAAGAATATGCCCATAAATCCGCCCAAAAAGATATTCCTAAATTATTAGAAGTTGGAATAGGCACCGCAACAATGTCGATTTATTTTTCTGAGATGGCCTTTGAAGTGGTTGGGATTGATAACGATATCTCGATAATTTATGAAGCGTTTAGAACAAATGATAGATTGGGAGGTTATGCAAAGTTTTTGCTTATGGATATAATGGATTTAAATATGCTCAAGCCTAAATATTTCGATGTTGCCTTTTCCCAGGGTACAATGGAGCATTTTGACAATGAAACCATTTCGAAGATTTTAGAAAGACAACTCTTAGTTTCAAATTACGTGATTTTTTCTGTCCCGTCAAAATATTATCCGCACAGAGAGTATGGAAACGAGAGAAAAATGTCACTTGAAGAATGGAATTTCATATTAAAAAGTAAAGGCTTAAACGTTATCGAGAGCGGATATTATCAGGACAACTGGCATGTTTATTGTGTTATTGGGGAAGAGCAAAGAGATTGACAGTGATTATACCTTTGGGATAATTTGATTAAAAATATGTCTTTCCTTGTGGTGTGAAGGGATGCTTGGCAGAGGGAAACTGGAAAGCGGGCTAAAAGACATGCCATTTGAGGATAAGAAGCCAAGCAGCATCTTTATCGATAAGGCGATAGGGCATATGGGGTCTGAATACCTCACCAGATTGCTGCAATTCTCTTTTCAGAAGCTGCAATACGGTCTATATCCTGTCGCAAAAATGGCTTACTTCCAATCGTATATATCGGTTGTTTACTTCAATATGGATTTAAGATACCCCTTACCCCTTCGCCCGGAAACGCTGAGTTTTCTCCTTGAATTCATCGAAGTTCGGGAAGTTAAGAAGAATTGCCTCTGTTGCCAGAGAAGACAAGGCCTGAAAACTGTCTGCAAGGGTTGGGGTGGTTCATATAGCTACTAGATTAATGTCCATGACAGTAATCCCGACATATTGAAGTGAATCCTTTGGGGAGCAAGATTATGCAATAACTTGGAAGATGTGAGCAAGTGCTGATAATTCCACCGAGAACACCTCAAAATTTGGTCTCAATTGATTACAATGGAGGAAAGCGATGAAAATTGCGATATGCGCAGTCCAGGTGCCTTTTGTAAAAGGAGGGGCAGAGTATCATTTTGATAATCTTTATGCTGAGTTACTAAAGAGGGATTACGATGTTGAGTATATTAAAATTCCTTTTAAATGGTACCCTCCAGAGGAAATAGTAAACCATGCTTTGATCTGGAGGTTGTTGGATCTCTCCGAAAGCAATGGCATGAAGATTGACGGGGTTATTGCGCAAAAATTTCCATCGTATCTTGTAAGACATCCTAATAAGGTCGTGTGGCTTCTCCACCAGCATAGGCCAGCATACGATCTAGCACATACAGAGATGGACGACTTATTACCTTACGGAAAACTTGGGGAAATTGTCAGACAAAAGATATATAAAATGGATTATCTCGGCCTCAACGAGGCGAGGAAAATTTATACAAACTCTGAAAATGTAGCGCGAAGGTTATGGAGATATAATCGAATTGCAGGAGAACCACTTTACCATCCCCCGCCGCTCATGGGTCAATATCGGTGCGAAAGTTATTGCGATTATATTTTTTATCCCAGTAGGGTTGACGCGATAAAAAGACAGGATCTTGCAATTAAATGTCTGCAGCATTGCAATTCAAATATTCGTCTCAAGATTGCGGGAACCGGTCCTCATCTTGACTATATAAGATCGCTGGCAAAGGAATGTGGGGTTGACGATCGCGTTGACATCTTAGGCTATGTTCCTGAAGAGGAACTGCTGGATCTTTACGCTAACGCAGCCGCTGTTGTTTATGTTCCTATAGATGAAGATATGGGGTACGTAACGCTCGAAGCTTTTCTCTCAAAAAAGCCGGTGATAACCTGTACAGATTCGGGCGGTCCGCTGGAGTTTGTTGAAGACTCAGTGAATGGGTTTATTGCTGCCCCCTCACCCGAAAGTATTGCCGAAAAAGTCCAACAATTATTTGAAAACGGACTTTGTGAAAAAATGGGACAGAATGGGTACAGAAAAGTTTCCTCCATGAATCTCTCTTGGGATAATGTAATCAAAAAACTCCTGGAGCCGATGCAATGAGAATTGCATATTTCTCACCTGTAAGTCCTCAGAAGACGGGAATTGCTGATTATTCCGAGTGTGAATTACTGCCGTACCTTTCCAGATACATGGATATTGATATTTTTATCGATATAAATGTAAAGCCGGATAATGGGTTCTTAATCGAAAATTTTGACATCTACCCTTATACCGAATATGAAAGGTTGAAAGGATACTATGACATTCCGCTCTATCATATGGGCAACAATCAACTTCACGAATTCATTTATCGTTCGTTGATAAAAAATCCCGGAATTACTGTTTTCCATGATATTTACTTACATGGTTTTTTATCGAGCATTTCCATTGCACGAGGCAATGCTGACCGCTACAGAGAGGAGTTTGGATACTGCTATGGTGAAAAGGGTGTGATGATAGCGGATCGTGCGATTCAAGCTAAGGCATATCCAGATTTTGAGTATCCACTCATCAGGAGAATTCTCGACAACAGTCTGGGGATTGTCTGTCACAATGAGTTCTGCGTTCAGACAGCATTAAGAGAAAAGCATGATATTAGTATCGCTAAGATAAATCATCCCATGACAATCCCCAAAGAGATCAGAGAGGTGGAAAAACGCAATATCAAGGCAATAAAGAATAAATTATCAATACCGGAAAAAAATCCGATAATTATTAGCTTTGGTTACATTTCCCCCCATAAACGATATCACGTACTGCTCAATTCTTTTAAAAACCTATTAAACGATTATCCAGATGCGGTTCTTCTTCTTGTTGGAGAAGATCTGATGAGAATTGATGGCCTGATCGCTAGACTTGGATTGGACCAATCAGTAATAAAGACTGGTTTTGTGCCTTTTGCCGAAACTCTCAACTATCTAGCAATAGCTGATTACTGTGTCAATCTTCGGCATCCGACAGCAGGTGAAACAAGTGGAAGCATTTTGAGAATCATGGCAGCGAAAAAACCTGTCATCGTCTCAGATGTGGGGTGGTTCTCCGAAATTCCCGATGATTGCTGTTTAAAGGTTGCCGTGGATTCCTACGAAGAAGATCTTCTCCTTGCATATATGCAGACTCTTGCTGCAAATGCTAGAATGCGCGAGACCATCGGAGAGAACGCACTGCGATGGGTAGAGCGTGAACATAACCCCGATAGAATAGCAAAAGAGTTTTACCGGTATATTAAATCGGTTGTTGATGGGGATGAGATTGTGATGACACAGATATCAGAAGCGTTGCTGGATCTGGGTGTTGATGAGCAGGATGATAATTTGCTGGGGCACGTTTCAAAAACAATACGAGATGTCTTGTAATGAATAGGTAGGGGTACATAGGAAATACTAGTATTCGAAATCATGTTACTCTGGGAACTTTACTCTGGGAACTTCTCTTGTGGAGGAAATCTTCTATAGTTAATTGCAGATTTGAGAGACTACGATATATTTTAGTGTTTGATGTAAATTCTAAGTTGTAGATTTATTTTTATCTTGATGTTTAATGAATAACCTGGGAATTGCCCGGAAGGTAATTCTGGACAATCACCTGCAGACAAAGATCACCTTAACCCCCTCCACAAACCATACTAAAATCGAATTGCGATTAATTCCTGGATCTA
>JASEFH010000015.1 GCA_030019205.1 Methanomicrobiales archaeon | reverse complement strand
AGTAGACTTTCGCGGAGCCGAACGCTTTCAACTCCACCTGGCCGTTCACCCGCAAGAGCTCCAGCTGGCGGGCAGCGGTATTGCGGCTGATCCCGGTTGTCTTGGCGATGTCGGCAATCGTCATCCCGCGGGAGCGGTACTTGAGGGCTTTGAGGATCCGGGCGGCGGTCTCCGGCTCGTGCTGCATGACAGGTATTCAACTTTATATACGATGATAAACTTTTGCAAAAGGGATTGCCCGATCCAGAACCGGAGATATCGTGCGGGACAGAGGGAGCCAGCGGTGCAACCGCTCTCTCCTGGACAGTTCCTGTTTCTTGTGGACCGGACCATGGTCCAGCCCGTCGCAACGGATGCGGTGGCGGAGATGAGCTGCATCCGTACGGAGATCTGCACGCTTCAGCCAGCCTCCGGGAGAACGGAAGACGACGAGGGCGGTCAATACAAGGCTGCACTGCATCGTGGGGTGGCAAGAAGAGGAGAATACGTGGAGCACAGTCATCTAATAGACACAAGAGCTGGCGCATTGCCTTCGCTGGGGAAAGGATATCCTGGATCTCCTCAAACCTGAATACGAAATTGAGCGGTCTCCGAAGGTATGCGAAGACCCAGAATATCGGCTCTGTAGAGAAGCTCTTCGGCGTATTTTTGCACATCTCCCGCGGATACCTCTCGACGATCGGAATGCTCCTTTCCTCCCCGCAGCCCCTGCAGGTCCGCCCCCTCCCCCTCGGAGATGGAGATGGCGCCATCGACCCATGCCGGACAGTGAATATCAGGTAGAAGCCTCTCTATCGCACGAAGGGGTGGGAGTGGCCCTTCCCCGGAGAATACGAGAGAGCGCGATGAGGAGCTCGACAGGAATAGTTCTCATGCAGGGCGGAAGAAGGTGGGGGTTCTCGAAAGGGATCCTGAATTGTTCTCAAAACGAATGCCCGAACAGTTCGCTGTGAAACGAGCATGCGAGAGATTTGAATTTCACAACGCTCCGCTATCCTTTTCGCTCAAGATCATCTATTCAGATGTCCATTCACCAGTATATCCATCTCGTGTACCCTGCAGTCTGACGGCTCGTTATCGTCATGCAGTCGCTTCACCCCCCTCGACCATCAGGTGGGCGATCCTGCCTTTGCGGTGTGCCTGGAGCAACTGCATCCTGATATCGATTGAACCGAGATTGAATCTCGAACACGTTCACCCCTGAAAGGAGTATGACAGGAATACCAGGGAACTGTTTTCAGTTGGCCCCGTTTCTTCCATGGATTTGCTCGGCTGAGAATTGCCAGGCAGCTGACAGGTTGAGTACATCGTTAACAATAATCCTGAAATCTTTAGTCCCTATGGAACAATTACCCGCTTCGATAATTGCCTATTGGGGAAGGGATATGAGGTGTAACGGGGCCATTACAATAAGCATAGACTATTACCCATTCTTCGGCTATCCCTGACTGTAACGACATCGATGGGAGCGTTGCCCGCAGGGGATTTCGCTTCCATCCTCTCCCATCCATTATACATCAGGCTGGAGTCGCAGGTCGGGAGGGGCCCGACACTCGACTTCACCTGACCGCTATCAGGCGACGTCGCAGACGATATATGGGGCATTGTTTCGCCTTGCCTACATCCCCGCCTCTCCATCCTGCGTCTCCGTACGCCACTTCCACAACCCCCATACGGACAGCAGCATGTAGACGAAGAAGAGGGCCGCCTGCGGGTAGTTACCCATCCTGTAATCGACCACCGTCCAGGTGGCGCTCGTGAACAGCCAGAGAAGAAATCCCCAGGCCTTCTTGTAGATGTTGGCAACCGTCCCGATCAGGGACGCCAGGGTTACCAGCCAGAGCCAATCGATCATCCACTCTCACCGCTCCCGTCAGATCAGCCCGCTTCTATTCTCCATTCACTCGACCGACGGTCTTCATCCAAGCACGGTCTTCCTGGGAGAAACGGATCCTCTGGCCATCTTCACGGTGTAGAGGGTACCCGTTTGTTTTTCTGCCATTCCGGCATCTTCGCCTTCTGATGCCTGTACATATTGGTACATCACATCCGTAGCATCCCGCACCCGTTCGCGCTACAGGATGTTCGCGATCCTTTCATGGTTCGGCCGCATCAGTGTGAGATGTTCGGCATCGATGGATTCTGACCATTCGAATCCTTATGGGCATCTGCGAACTTGACAGATCTACCCTCCTCGCAGGCGATATTGGGATGCCATTCTTCTTGCCAATAATCCTCCAATAATCCTTACAAGAGATGCGAGGGGAGGGATTTGAACCCGCGAACCCCTTCGGGAACGGATCTTGAGTCCGTCTCTGTTGGCCTGGCTTAGATACCCTCGCACAGGAGATAGAACACATGCCGTCATCCGGACACCGGTACCAGAGTGCCTCTCGCCCCTGGATCCCCGGCAACGGATGCGGTAGCTAATTATGTACTGCAGCATCAAGAATGTATTGGCCCGTTCGGCAGGGGCATATCGCCCTTTAAAAACGCGGGCTGCTGTCAGGGAGAGCCGGCGTTCTGGTGTCATGATTCATTTTTGCTCTCATGAGCCGAACCGGCGTGCTGCCGATCTCCGCGGTCACAGGAAGTCCGCGAGCCCCAGCTGCTGCTCCCTGGGGATGCCGAAGGTGGAGAGGATGGCCCGCTCCAGCAGGTCGATCCTCTGTTTGGTGTAGTTCGAAACGTTGTAGGTATCGCAGAGGCGGCGGGAGACCTCCAGGTACTTCTTCACCGAGGCCTCGTGGACCGTGGGGATGATGTTCCCTCCGCAGCGGATGCACTTGCCCGCCAGGGGCACGCGGCGGTACTTGCTGTTGCACTTGGTGCAGCGGACGGACTGGGCGGTGAAGGCCCGCAGGTTGCCGACGAGGTCGCGGAGGAAATGGGTGTGCAGAACCCGCTCCGCGACGTCGTCCACGTCCACGGCCCGGATCTTCTCCGCCAGCGCCAGTTCGGCGTCGAGCTTCTCCTGCATGGTGGTGAGCGTGGTGTAGGTGGACTCGAGCGGTCCCGCGGAGATGTCGCTCGTGTCGTGCGTGAAGAGGAACCCCTCGATGGCAGCCGGCGTGCCCAGGCGGCGTTCGACGCGGTCGATCTCCTTCTCCAGTTCGCGGGGATGGGTGTAGGTCAGCGCCGCCGTGTAGAGCTCCAGGGGGTAGCGGGCGCAGACGTCCACGTTGTGGCTCTCCTTGTCGATCTCGGAGGGGTCGATCCGGCTGGCAATCATCAGCGGGGCATCCATCGTGCCGCCGCGGTTCTCGGGGAGGTAGGAGCGGGAGAAGTTGATCAGGCAGTCAAGGAGGAGCATCACGCAGTCCTCGTCCCCGTCGCACTGCCCGCAGAAGATGCCGTTGGCGACCAGGGTGTGGTCTTTGTCCACCGTCACGCAGTAGACGGAAAGGTCGGCGGTGGGGACGATCTCCCTCTCCACGATGCGGTCCGAGATCACCCCGCCCCCGCTGAAGGCCGGGACGCTGTCGCCCGCCTTCACCTCCATCGCCATCGCCCTGCGGAGGTAGTTCACGTCCCAGACCAGCATCGTGTGGTCCGGGGTGACGACGAGCTCGTTACCCCGCGCCGTACGGAAGCGGATCAGGTCGCGAGGGGCCTTGTGGATGGAGACCGATGTGATGCGGCGCAGGTGCATGGTCCCCTGGGAGTCGACCGCCCGCACGTACATCAGGCGATGCGGCGGGGAGGCGTAGGTGCCCAGGCGGTCGAGTTCCGGGCGGCTTACATCGAAGTTCTCCAGGACCAGCTGGCGGATCGGCAGGTCGATCCACTGCTTGCCGTCGAAGACCGGGACCACCGTATCGCCGAAGAAGCAGTTGCGGCGCTTCGCCGCGTGGAAGAAGGGGTGGGCGTAGCCGACGTTCGCCCGCGAGAAGCCCACCAGCCGCGCGAGCACGCCGGCGCTGGTATGGGGGGCGAGCCCCACCAGGAGATGCCCGACGAGGTCGTCTCTCGTGCGGACGTTGTAGAAGGGCGGCAGACCGTATACCTTCTCCAGTAGCTCGTCCATGAACCGGGCGACCTTCACCAGGTACTCGGCGCACTTCTCGGAGATGAGGATGTCCTGGGTGCGGAGCTCGAGCACCTGCCGGTCGTCCACGAGCTCCTGCCCCTTGCAGTCCCGCTCGTAGCCGAGCTCCCGCAGCCTCTCCACGGTCACGCCCACCTCCGCCGGGCGGAAATGGGTGAGCGGGAGATCGATCATGTCGTAGCGGATGGTGCCGTCCTTGAAGACGAAGAGTTCACTCTTCGCCCGCAGGATCCCCTTCTCGATCGGCTCCACCGCCTTCTCGCGGGAGATCACGCCCCTGACACCCTTCAGGAGCGCGATATCCCCGTCCCGCATGCCGAGCCTCTCCAGCGCCGCGGCGTACTCCTCTTTCACGTTTATCTGAACCTTGCTGCCGCCTCTCTCTTTCTGCGCGCAGACCGTCGGCACACTGCAGCGGGGGCAGAGGGGCTGGCTCGTCTCCTGGCTGCAGCGGGTGCAGCGGAAGACCGGGAGCGTGTGGCCTCCGCAGTCGCAGCGGTTCTTGAAGGTCGTCTTTCCGCAGGCAGTACAGCGCCGTTCGCCCACCTCGATCTCGATCATCCCGTTGATCTCGGCGAATCCGGCGTCCTTGCGGGTGCGGATCTTCTTCGAGGACGCCTCCTGGAACGACCGGCGGGACCCCCCGGCATCTCCCAGCGGGAAGAGAGAGTGCGGCGGCGGACTCATCTCGCGGGGCTTGGACTTCCCCGGCCGCCCCATCCTCCCGCCGATCCGTGTGCCGGCCCGCGACCGCATCCGCAGGCCGGAGAGGTGCATCGCCAGGGCGAGACCGTCTCCCGGCGGCGCCTCGCCGGTGTCCCGCCGTGTGAGTTGCAGGGTGAGCCCCAGGCAGGCGAGGAGGACCAGGTGCTCCCGCAGCACGATCGTATCCCCCTGCACCGCATGCGGGACGAGCAGGTCCTCGAGCACCCGTTTCTGCTCCGGGTCCAACGGGAGGACGAGCGCCCCGTCGCGGATCGCTCCCCGCTGCGATACGAACTCGGACAGGCGGAGGATCGCCTCCGGCGCCACATCGTCCCAGAGGTAGGTATAGTCCGGGTGCAGGTATGCGCCGCCGAGGGCGAGCTCGATCGCCTCCAGCTCGTCGGCAGGATGCCCGGCACCCCCTTCCTGCTGCCACCACTCCTCGCAGTAGGCGGAGGGCACGAGGGGATGGTTGTTCTCCAGGAACTCCCCGTAGCTGATCAGGATCTCGCCCACGTCCAGGATCGACTCCACCTGATCGTAGAGCTCCTCGGCGAGGGCCGCGTGATCGATCCGCAGCACGCTGCCGCCCTTGAGCCGCACTGTCGGCCCCTGGATCGAGTCCACCGGGACGATGCCGGCCGCCTTCCCCGGCCGCTCCACCTTCATCTGGGTTCCCACGGCGAGGAACCGCCCCAGGAGGATCATCGTGGCGGGGTTCAGCCCCGCGGCCGCGAAACCGCTGTTGCGGGAGCGTCCGTAGCGGAGGCGGAATCCGCCCCTGCGCATGGGGTGGGCGAAGACCGGGCGTCCGCCGATGAGATCGCGGAGGTACTTGTCACGGGGCTTGATGCCGCCGCCCTCGTCGCCGCCCTTCTTACCGGCGCCCGCCAGCCTGTCCAGCCAGTCCCAGCCGTCCATGTTCAGCTTCCTTGTGTACTTCTGCACCTTGGGGGCCTTGAGAGCGAGCCCTTCGGCCAGGACGAGCGCCATGCCTCCCCGGATCGCATTGGTCTCGACCCGGGGCAGGTTGCGGTAGCCGCTCACCTCCTCGTCCTCCGTGGCCTCGCCGTCGATGCAGACCGGGCAGTTGTTGACGATGAGACGGATCTCGTCGTCGTTCGGCATGTACTGGAGGCTCTGACGGGAATTGTACTGACGGATCTCCTCGATGTAGCGCTCCACCTCGTCCGGGTGAGGCTTGTAGCGGTCGATCCCGATGGCGCGGCGGACGTAGTCGCCCACCAGCACCGAGAGCGCCTGGGCAGTCCCGCCGGCGCTTCTGATCGGCCCGGCGTAGTAGATCTTCAGGTACTCCGAACCGTCGTCGTTCTTGCCGATGCCCACCTTGGCGATCCCCTCGGTGGGCGCCGCGACCACACCTTCTGTCAGAAGCGCCATCGCGGTGCGGATGGCGTGCTCCAGGATCTCCTCCCGGCTCCGCTCCCCGTACTTCCGCTGGATGAAGTCGTCGCTCGCGGCGAGCGCCACCTCCTCGCGGGAGAGCCCCTGCCGTTCGCGCTGGCGGATGCTCTCTGCCACGCCCGGGATGCCCAGCAGCGCCTCCACCCGGTCCGCGATATCGTTGGCGACGGGCACCTCGACCTCCGTCCGGGGATCGAGTCCGCGGGTGCGGGCCTCCTTTGCCACGGCAATGGCGGCGTTCAGGGCAGACTCCAGCCTCTCGAAGTACATGCGGGCAGCGGGTGAGACCTCCATACGGATCACAATGGTCATGGCGGGATTTGTGCCTGCTGGTTCGAGGCAGCGCGGACGATGCCATGCAGCCGGTTTGACTGAAGTGGGGATGGCAGAGGGAGGGGATAAGAGTTGCGGGGGGTGACAGGTGCATGCCGAATTCCGGCTCGAATCTAACGGCGAGGGGGATGCATCCCGGCGGATGGCACCAGGGAGGGGGAGAAGCTCCCCATCCTGTTGCCGAGCTCGTCCCGCGCACAGGAGACGAGGGGAACGGATCGCCGCATCGCAGGAGAGACCGTGGCGCAACCTGCGCTGGGGATGGCACTGCCCCCATGGCATCTTCTCTCATGGGACGACACGGGCAAGGTGATGAATATAAAGCTCATCCCCTTCTCCCTACGATTGCGATCGCATCGCCAGCGGGAGCGGATGCTGGATGGGCGGAAGGACAGGTGGGACCGTTGCCGGCCGACACGGAGATGGGATTTGTTCATTTATCGTTGGACACAGGATAGTCACTTCCCTGCCGGAATATGACGTACCAGCAGGGGTGGGGGAACGGGGATTGCGCCCCCTCCGATGCGGTAGATCGGGCAGTGGTCGATGGATCGATCAACGAATCTGCAGTCCTCCAGAATAGAGCACATTCCGTTCCAACCGTGGTCGTGCCCCGCAGGAGCCGGATCAGGAGACCCTGATAGTCTGTCCTGCCGCGGGATTGGAACAATTCCGCGGGTGACCCCCTCGGTGTATCATGCGATGCTATCGCCATCGCATACGGCACGGGAATCTGCATTCCCGGAGGTGAAATTCCCCCTCTGGCGGCGATGGTGCGGGGACGTCTGCCTGTCGGAAGCGATCGAATCGCGATGGAGGGGCGGGATGCAGGAAACGGGGCCGGGTCCCCTGCGACGCTGACCTCGGGTATCGCTCTCCGGATCGGAGGGGCTTGCTGCCCGTCGGGCAGCAGGCATAAAATGGCATTCTCGAGAGGCCTTACGCGGGCGGCGCTCGCCTAGCCGCCTCTCCTCTCCTCCTGCCGCCGGCTGAAGTCCATGCTGTACAGGGACTCGAGCGCCCTCTGTCCGGCATCGTCGATCCGCATCAGGATCAGCTCCAGGATCCTCTGCACTTCGGGATCGCTCTCCTTGATCATCTCGATGATCGGCTCCACTGCCGGCTCGCCCATGGTGATGAGGGCTGTACTGGCGAACCGCCGCACCTCCCTGTCGGGGGAGGTGAGCGCACCGACCAGGGGCGGGACCGCTACCCGCCCGATAGTGGCCAGGGAAGCGGCGGCATACCTGCGCACCGTGACATCTCTCTCGGCTGACAGCACATCCATGAGAGGCTTCACCGCGGGCTCCCCGATGCGGGCCAGCGCGCGGGCGAGGTACCAGAGAACCTCCCGGTTCCGCTCGCGCCTGAGCGCCTCGATGAGAGGCGGGATCGCCGCCGCTCCCAGCTCGGCGAGCCTCCGCTCGGAGGTCCTCCGCACGTCCAGGTCGTCCCTCTGCAACGCGTCGATCAGCTCCTGCGGGTCCGGGCTTGCCGCGAGGTCAACGGCAGTGGGGCGTGGCCTCTCCTTCATCTCGTTCATCCTCCGATCTGTAACCGCGCAATCATTTATAATCCCCGGTTCTGCCCGTGAGATCCGGCTCCTGCGGCCCTGAAGCGGCGGGATTCGGGGAGTTGCGGAACCAGACCACCCGCTGCGGGAACGGGATCTCGATTCCGTTTGCATCCAGCGCGAACTTGATTCTCTGGAGCATCTCTTTGCGGACCCCGAAGAACACCCGGGTCGGTGCCCAGAACCGCACCACGATCTCCACGGAGCTGTCCCCGAGTTTCTGGACGAAGACGTCCGGCGATGGGCGCTTCAGCACCAGCGGATACTCCTCCAGAACGCCTGCAATCACCTGCACTGCCCTCTGGATGTCGCTGGCGTAGCTGATCCTGACAGTGTACTCGATCCGCCGCGCAGGATTCGCCACAAGGTTGGTGATATTCGAGGTGAAGACCTTCTCGTTCGGCATCCGCACGTTAACGCCGTCGTAGGTGCGCACGATGGTGGAGAGGAAACGGATATCCTCGACCGTCCCCTGTACATCCCCGATCCCGATCTCGTCCCCGATCACGATCGGGTGCTCCACGAGGAGGAAGATGCCCGAGACCAGGTTGCCGACCACGCTCTGGCTGGCAAAACCGATGACCAGACCGACGATACCCCCGGCGACCAGCAGCCCCGAGAGCTCGATATTGAGGGCGGGGAGTGCGACAATCACGGCAAGGACGAGGATGCCGTAGTAGATCGCCCGGAGGAGGATATCCAGCTCAGCCTTTCGCAGCCGGGGGCTCAACGCCCGCCGCAGGTTCAGCGTGATGATCCGGGAGACGATCAGTGCGGCGACGATGATCGCGGCCACATACAGGACATCCCCGACGGTGATATCGCCGTACACAACGGCATCCAGGATCATTTCAGGCCCCACTCCATCAGGAACTTGTCCTTCTCCATGCCGGGGATCCGCTCCATGCCGGGCAGCATGGTCCGCTCGCGGTAGAGCTCGATCCCCTTGGTCATGCCGGGACAGAGCGGACGGTCGAGAGAAACCGTCTCCGCGACAAGTCTCGAGAGAATCGTCATCCTTGCGACCATGGAGACGAACCGACCGTCGTAGTAGAGCCGGATACCGAAGGCGGTGAAGACCGCACAGGCTACTTCCGCCCAGGTCTCCGCCTCGTTGGAGACGTGCAGCTCCAGCACGCCTTCACGGAGCGGATCGGCCTTGGGCACCTCCGTATGGATCCGGCTCGCATGCCAGCGGCAGATGACACCCGATCTCGGCGAACCGTAGAGGGTGTACTTGGCCCGTTCGTAGGAGAAGACATCGATCACCTCATGGGAGTCCCGGGTTGCCAGGAAGACCCCGATCTCCAGGGGGAACGTGAGGTATACAGTCTGCGACTCCTTCGGACCGATGATCAGCGGAGGAAACTCGATCTGAAGATATTTCGCTACCTCTGTAGGGAGGTTGACGGGTTCGACGGGGCTGATAATCACGCTCCCCGAGAGCGAGGCGAGCAGTTTCTCCACCTGACCCTCGCGGGACTCCCGTCTGTAGCGGATCACGCCGCCATCCCGCTCGATCTTCAGCTTCAGGACGCCGCTCTCATGGGAAAATGTGGAGTTGTAGACCCCGAACACGTACACCGGTGGGCATCGGAACGGAATAAAACTACGTATACGAACTCCTGCGGATAAA
Organism: Methanomicrobiales archaeon; assembly: GCA_030019205.1. Taxonomy (NCBI): domain Archaea; kingdom Methanobacteriati; phylum Methanobacteriota; class Methanomicrobia; order Methanomicrobiales; species Methanomicrobiales archaeon. The sequence goes on along the minus strand of JASEFH010000015.1, from coordinate 53,737 downwards.
ATCGCAGAAACGGTGAGGAGATCGCTCGTTCACGGCCGCCCACGGATGAGGCACGGGGCGATGGCGGGGACCGATCAGGAGATCCTGCGGCTCCTCTTGATGCCGATCAGGGCATTGCGGGCTGCCCGCTGGAGCTCGCTGTCCTCCTCGGTGAGGGCGAACAGGAGCGCCTCGATCGCCCTGCGGTTCTCCATCTCGGCGAGCGCCCGGAACGCCTCCTCCCGTGTCGCAGCATCGGTCTCTTTCAGAGCCTGGATCAGGCGATCCACGGCCGGATCCCCGATCTGCACGAGCGACCGCACCGCCTCCCTGCGGATGTCCCCCGGCGCACTTCTCAACAGTCCGATGAGGGGCGCAACAGCCGGTTCACCGATCTCCCCGAAGGCGCGGACCGCTGCGTCCCGCACATCGGGATCCGCATCCCCCAGAGCGGCGAGAAGGGCCTCGACGGCTGCCGGATCGCCGATCTTCCCCAGGCCGAGCGCCGCCCCGCAACGCTCCAGCTTCCCTCCCCTCGCGAGGAGGTGGATCAGCACCTGTTCGGACGGGCCGCCGATCCGCCCGAGGGCGTCGGCGGCCCGTGTGCGCACATACCTGTCCTCGTCGTCCAGCAGATCCGCAAGGGGGGCGATCGCCCGCGGATCTCCGATATCCCCCAGGGCGACGGCCGCCTTCCACCGCACATCGACGTCGCCGCCCCTCAGGGCGATCAGGAGAGGATCCACCGCCGGGGCTCCGAGTTTTCCCAGGGCTTCAGCCGCCTTCCAGCGGACCCCCGGATCGGGATCGTCCAGGGCTTCGGCAAGGAGGTTCACGGCCTGCGGATCACCCAGCTCCCCCAGCCGTTCCGCAGCCGTATTGCGGATGTCGGGGTTGCTGCTCTTCAGCCCGCGAACCAGGTCGGCATGACTCCGCTCCCTGCGCAGGGAGCGGATCCGTGCTGTGATCTCAGGGTGGTTGCGGACATCTCCCTCCTCGCCGCTTCGGATCGCCGCTGATTGGCGGAACTTCAGCGTTTTGTCGACGACCGTTCGAATCAGGGTGTTCTGCTCCTCTGCCATGTTCTCTGCCAGATACCCGACCACGAAGGCTACGGCAATGAACATGGCCGGGCGAATGAGCACGTCCGAGCTGATGGCGCCGTTGGTCAGGTATTCGATCAGGATGTGGATGGAGCCCAGGGCGATGGCGAGGTAGACCGCCCTGCGGTAATACCAGAGCCCCGCCAGCACCAAGACCACGTAGAAGAAGTGCGTGAAGATGATGTTGATACCCAGGCCGTAGTGCACGAAGACCTCGAGGAGTAGTGAGACGGCAATCGCCAGGACAAGAATGGGGATTTTGTACGCGCTGAGATCGGCCATGCTATCGGTATTCATCATCCGTTGTCCCGAAGCATTATTGTATGCATGGTCTCCGCACGGCGGCGAACCGGCGCCGGGGGGTAGAGAGGGATTGACCGGACCGGGGGTACCCGGCGGGAATCCAACACCTTATCGCCCTGCGAAACCTATTGCCCTGTGGAGGGGATTCATGGGGCCCGCACGGCAGGAGACGGCATGAACAGCCGCAGGGAAGAGAAGTACTGCGAGGCCGGGGCGGGGCCGGCCGATCGGAGCGCGGAACCCTCCCTCCGCGCTGTCGCATGGCATGCGCTGGGGGATACGGAGGTGCTGCAGCGTCTCCAGACGCAGCGAAGCGGGCTGACGGCGGAGGAGGCGGAAAGACGGCTCGAACGATACGGTAAAAACGAGTTCGTCCGTGAGAAGAGGGAGACGAAACTCCAGATCTTCGTCCGCCAGTTCAAGAGCGTGCTGATCCTCATCCTTCTCATCGCCGTTGCCATCTCCCTGCTCGTCGGCGAGGTGATCGATGCGGCGGCAATCCTGGGGATCGTCCTGCTGAACGCGGTTCTGGGGTTCACACAGGAGTGGCGGGCCGGACAGGCCATCGAGTCGCTGCGGCAGATGCTCACCCTGCGTGCGGTCGTGATCCGCGACGGCCAGGAGCAGGAGGTCGATGCGACCACGATCGTGCCGGGGGATATCGTGGCGCTGGAGCTGGGGCGGAAGGTACCGGCGGACCTCTATCTCCTGGAAGCGACCACGCTGCAGATCGACGAGGCCTCTCTCACCGGGGAGTCCGCACCCGTGGACAAGATCCCGCAGGTCCTTGAACCGGACCTGAACCTCGCGGAGCGGGCCAACATGGCATTCATGGGCACCACGGTCTCCAACGGGAGAGGACTGGGCGTCGCGGTCAGTACGGGCATGGCGACGGAGTTCGGGAAGATCGCCCACCTCTCGCAGGCGACCGCCGACGAGGCCACGCCCCTCGTGCGGAGGATCGACCGCCTGGGACGCAATATGGGGGAGCTCTCTCTTGCCGTGGCATCCCTGGTGATCGCGCTCGGGATTCTGCAGCAGCGGGAGCTGCTGGAGATGTTCCTGATCGGCATCTCCCTGGCGGTGGCGGTCATCCCGGAGGGGCTGCCGGCCGTCGTGACCCTGACACTGGCTCTGGGAGTGCAGGCGATGCGGCAGAGGAACGTCCTGATCCGCCGCCTGGCCGCATCCGAGACGCTCGGATCGGTCTCGGTCATCGCCACCGACAAGACGGGAACGCTGACCCGCAACGAGATGACGGTCACGCGGATCTACATCCCGGGGCAGGAGTTCCAGGTCAGCGGGGTGGGTTACCGCCCCGTGGGGGAGTTCATGCAGGACGGGCAGACCGTCGATCCCCGATCCTCGGAGGGGCTCACAGCGCTCCTCCGCGCGGTATACCTCAACAGCCATGCCACCCTCACGCAGGATCCGCCGGGCATTCTCGGTTCCCCGACGGAGGGGGCGCTGGTGGTCGCCGCCCATAAGGCACAGCTCCCGATCCTGGAATCCCCGCCTCCCCGCGTCGTTTGGGAGTTCTCGTTCAACTCCCTCCGCAAGCGGATGACCACGGTCTACGACGAAGGAGACCGGATCAACGCCTACATGAAGGGCGCCCCCGAGGTCATCCTCCCGCTCTGCAGCCGGTACCGGGAGGATGGGGCCGTGCAGGATCTGGACGGCGCCGCCCGCGAGAGGTTCCGCAGCGCCTATGAGCGGTTCGCCGCTCTCGGGCTCCGCGTGCTGGCCGTCGGCTGCCGGACGCTTCCTGCCGGGATCGAGATGGAGGAGGGGGCTGTCGAGCGCGAGATGGTATTTCTGGGGCTCTTTGGCATCCTCGATCCCGCCCGTCCGGAGGTGCGGGAGGCGCTCGATACGGCGCGAAGGGCCGGCATCGACGTGATCATGATCACCGGGGACTCCCCCGCGACGGCCAAAGCGGTGGCAGACGCCATCGGCCTGGAGAGCCGGGGCGCGGTTCGAGGTTCGGAGATCGACCGGATGGACGACCGGGAGCTGGCGGAGACGCTGAAGAGTGTGAAGATCCTGGCCCGGGTCTCCGCGGAGCACAAACTCCGCGTGATGGAGGCGCTCTCCCGGCAGGGCGCGGTCGTCGCCATGACCGGGGATGGCGTGAACGATGCCCCCGCGCTGAAACGGGCGCACGTGGGCATCGCCATGGGTATCAAGGGCACCGATGTCGCCAAAGAGAGCAGCGACACGGTGCTCGTGGACGACAACTTTGCCAGCATCGTCTCCGGCGTGGAGGAGGGGCGCCGGGAGTACGACAATATCTCCAAGTTCACCCGCTACCTGCTCTCGTCCAACATCGGCGAGATCGTCGCCATCAGCGGGGCGCTCCTGCTGAACCTCCCCCTGATCCTCCTGCCCGTGCAGATCCTCTGGGTGAATCTGGTGACCGATGGGGTTACGGCGCTGGCGCTCGGCTTGGAGCCGGCGGAGCGGGACATCATGGCCCAGCCGCCGAGGGACCCGAACGAACCCATCCTCTCCCGGCGGGCCCTCCTGCTCATCCTGCTGATCGGGCTCTGGATGGGCGGGGTGATGATCTACCTCTTCAGCCAGAGGCTGCCGATGGATCTGGAGCAGGCCCGCACACTGGCATTCAGCGGCATCGTCGTCTTCGAGATGGTGAATATCCTGAACTTCCGTTCGTTCCGCACGCCCCTCCTTCAGACCGGTATCCTGACCAACCGCTGGCTGGTGCTTGCGCTGATCGCCACCCTGATCCTCCAGGCGCTGGCGGTCTACAACCCGCTGCTGCAGACCGCCCTCGGCACCACTGCCCTGGCGCTCTCCGACTGGCTGGTGCTGTTCCTCCTCGGGCTCCCCCTGCTGATCGTCGGGGAGGCATACAAGACGATCCGGTACTACCGGGGCAGCCGTGCAGCCGCGGCAGGATAGGGGCCAACCCCGATCGGATGTGATGCCCACACCATGCCTCTGCTGCCATCGTTCCATGCGATCCAGCCTGCCGCCGCTGCACTTCCTCCTTCGTTCAACGGCCTGCACAGGGATGCCGTCCCGTTCTGCACTCGCGTCTACCCTGGTGGCGAGGGAACGAGTGGAATTCTCAAGCCAGGTTGCTGCAGGGATAAAAGAATCGAGGCCTGGCCGGGCACGCGGGGGAGATCCCGTGCATCGGGTACCTGAGGATAAAGCGCCGTGAATTGGAAACTGCCTGCCCTCTATCGCATACTTTGAATTAGGATCAACGAGAAAATACATGGAAGGGTCTCATGTTTGAGAAGGTACTGTTTGCCACGGACTTTTCCGAGTACGCCCGCAAAACCCTGGACTGTCTGAGCGATATTCCCGGGGTGCGTGAGGTAATCCTCCTGCACGTCGTCGATGCCACATACCCCTCCAAGCGTGGCTGGACCCATGGGCCGGCGATTGCCAGTGCCCGGATCGAGCTCGAAGAGCAGAAGCAGCGGCTCGAAGGCCATGGGATCCGGACCAGGGCAAAAGTGGAGGTCATCACTGCTGGTGATGTCGCTGGAGCGATCCTGAAGACGGCCGAAGAAGAGCATGTCACCCTGATCTTCATGGGTGCCCGGGGGCGGGGCATCGTCCAGGGGATTCTTCTGGGAAGCGTCTCGCGGTCTGTGCTGCGGTATGCCAGACAGCACGTGCTGATCATGCGCCACCGCGTGGCGGAGGAGATGGGCGATTCCCGGTACGAGAAGTTCTGCCAGTCCATACTCAGTAAGCTCCTCTACCCAACGGACTTTTCGGAGCCTGCGCAGAAGACGGCATCCCTGCTCAAGGGTATGCAGGGGGTGGAGAAGGTGGTGCTTGCGCATGTCGTCACACAGGGGGAGACGCAGGAGGAGATTCAGGAGTATGTCCATGCTGCAGAGCAGAAACTGGATGAGGCCCGAAAATCCTTCGATACAGCGGGCATCGGAACGGACATCCGGGTTCGGCTGGGCAGCCCCTCGGACGAGATCATCCGCCTTGCCGAGGAGGAGGATGTGTCGCTCATCGTGATGAGCCGGCATGGTCAGGGCTGGCTGCGGGAGCTGGTGCTGGGCAGCACGACCTACCTGGTGGCAAAACGCACAAAAAGGCCGATCCTGGTTGTCCACCAGGATTGAACCGCCCGCCTCGGGCGGGGGAATTCTCCCAGCAAGCACCTGCAGGATGGGCGGAGGTCCGTTGCGTGATTGGAGCGCATCCTGCTCGGAATCCGATGGCGGAGTGTGCCTTGAACGGCTCCTTGGGAGGGATCGCGGCAAAGGCTCTGTTGATAGCGAATACGGCGCCATCCTCCCCCAGTGCGACAGGTCTGAAAGGCCTGCCCATCACGGGGATTCTTCGCGCCGCCCTTCGGTGCCAGGGTTTCCCGCAAACCACAGTTTCGGGCAGGGTGCGGCCTCTCGGGCTGCGGGGAGGGGCAAACCGCCATTCCTTCCGTTGCACGAGAGCTTGGTCCGGGATGGAATCCCGGAACATCGGAGGCTCCCGCTCCTGTCTGCCGCCCGGGTCAGGCCGGAAGAAAGATCGCGCCCAAGCGGACCGGAATCGCCATCAGCTCCACCCCAACCCGCTCCCGGCGGGCGATCCGCGATTCTCCGGCGGCGACGTGGTGGGGATGTTGCCCTCGATCGGCGTTTGCCGCCGGCGACCGGGAGTCCCCTGAAGGCACCCCGATACTGCGCCACCGTCATCGCAGGCCGCGGGCTCCCCCCATCTCCGCCACCGCCAAGGGTGGCGCTGTCCGGAATGGGGGGAGACCGTGTTGGCCCGGGGGATCGCGGCGGAGGGGGATCTGGGCGATGTATCGGCGTGCACCTCCTTCCCGAGCGACACTACGGGGGCAGGAGAATGAGGCGGAGCACGCCGGTCTCCGGGAGATTGAAGGCCACGATGGTGGACGGGTCGTCGGTGAGATCGGCACCGCCCCCGCGCCCGGTCGAGAAGCAGGCGGCATATCGGCTGTCACCTGACCCTCCCGCCGCCGGGCCCCTATCCCCTCGACGGGACGATTCTAGATACGTATCGTGACGATCCAGCTCGATACGCCTAGATGTCAGCGATCCGCAGCAGGTCGACCAAGACTTCGGGAGCGATCGCCCCGCTCCATTCCGCCTCCACGCCGGGGTCCCGCCGAACCCCGGGGTCTCCCGGGACGAAGCGTCTGTTCGGGAAGAGAACCGCCTCCCGGTTCCGCCCGATGATTCGGCTCCGGGGCGGGCCGATCGGAACGGTGAGGAAGATGGGTGGAGCCCCGGGGCCACCCGCAAGATCCGCGGCCGTCTCGCTCCCGAGCAGGACGAGGATACCCGGCAACGGACAAAGAGAGTCAGCCCGTATACCCGCCCGCGTATACCCGCGGGGATCAGGTGGTTGCCGCCTCCACGCACTCCTCCAGGGTGCCGAGGCGCGCGACCGCACCGCACATGTCGGGCACGTAGGCGAGGGCCTTGCCGCTGTTTACCATGATGGCGGCATACCTCTCCAACCCCGGCGAGACCACCATGCAGGTGTCGGCGTACACCCGCGCCCCCGTCCGCTCGATCGCCATAACCGCCTCCGGGTTGGCCTGGATGACGCCCCGGGAGGAGAAGACGAAGAAGGGCTTTTTAACCTGCCTGCCACTGAGAAGGCGGGCGACCGCCTGCAGCTCCTCCGCCGAGCAGTGGGGGCAGCCGACGGCCACCGCATCCACCTCGATCTCCGCATAGAGCGCGGCAAGCTCGTCGGTATCGACGGTGAGGGCATCGAGCCCATCCGGCGCGTAGCGGAACACCCGGGCCTCGGGCGTGATCCGGTCCACGTGGAAGAGGGCGACCGCACCCGTTGCCGCCATCGCGGCCCCGAGCGCCTTCAGCTGGTCCCGGGTGGGGCGGATGCCGAGAAAGAGGGGGATCCTGTTTCCGACCTTCCTGCCGACGACGTAGCCGAGGGCCCCGTACTGCTCCGGCCGGATCTCCAGGCGCGTGAGATCGACGACCACCTGCGGCCTCCGGTTCTCCACGATATGAAGCCCGTAGAAGGGCGTCTTTCCCACGATTGCCGCGGCCAGGGCGCCCGGACCGCCCTCGCGGTTCGTGCGGGCTCCGATGACGGAGTTTGCATAGGCGACGGCCGAAGACTCCGCCCACGCGAGGTGGTCGCCGTACCGCATCTCCTGGAGGTAATAGGGGGTGCAGGTGCACGCGAGCTTCACGCCAAGATTCCGATAGGCTTCCAGGACGTCGTTCTGACGGGAGGCGAACGCCTCGCTGATCCCGAGCTCCTGCCACTGCTCACGCGGCATGCCGATCGGGTTGAGCACGGTCGGCACCACCACCCGGGCGTCGAGGCTCTGCAGCCACTTCAGGCCCCACTCTCCGATGGTCTTGTAGGAGGCGCCGCTCACCTGCGCGCTCCTGATGGGGATCAGTCTCTCTGCACCGTAGACCGTGCCGAGCGCGACCAGAATCTCCATCATCTGGCGGCGGGTCTCCCCGTACTCGCCCTCCAGGATCTTCTCCTCCTCCGCATCCAGGAACACCTTTCACCACCCCGCGCGCCGGAATTCCGCCTCTTCGCCCAGCACCATGGTGGCGTCCACGCCGACCTTCACGTTGGTGCCGTCCGCTGCCCGCCGCGGATCCAGGGAGGACCCCCGAACGCCCGTGATGACCATGATATCCGCGTCACCCCTGACCCGCGTGGCGATGGCGTACTCCACCTCGTGGGGATCGAGGGGATCGATATCCGTGTCCACCACCACGACATGCTTGAGGGAAGTGTGGGCGGCGAACGCCGCCATGATCGCGTTCTTCGCATCCCCTTCCGTGCTCTTCTCGATCTGGATCACCGCGTGGAAGTAGCCACACCCCCCTTTGGTTAGGGCGACGTTCCGCACCCGGGTCACGCCCGCAACCGCGCGGTAGATTCGGGGCTCGTAGGGCACGCCCATCAGGATCCTGTGCTCGTCGCCTCCTGGCAGGATTCCATGGTAGATGGGATCCGGCTTGGCGTGCATGCCCGTGAACTCGATGACCGGCTGGATCCGCTGGGAATCGTACGTACCGGTGATGTCGACGAACGGACCCTCCGGGGCGGTCATCCGCCCGATATACCCCTCGAGCACGATCTCCGCGTCCGGGACGAGGACGCCGTTGGCGCATCTCCGCACCCCGATCTCGCCGCCGAGGAGTTCGGCGGCGAACTGCAGCTCCTTCCCCTCCGGCACCCGCGTGCAGCTCGCAAATGTGACCGCCGGATGTGCCCCGATGGCGACCGCGATCGGCAGGGGCTCTCCGGAGGCGAGCGCCGCCTGGTGCATCAGGTGGGTGTGCCGCCCTTCCACCAGCCGCGCCGCCGCGTGCCGCCCGTCCAGCACCAGCATGCGGTGAATGGATGCATTCTGCACGCCGTTCCAGCGTGCGAAGACGATCCCTCCCGTGATGTACCGTCCGGCATCCCCGGGGTAGTGGCGCATTACGGGAAAGCGGGAGAGATCGGGCTCTTCCATCGCGATCCGCCCCTCTTCCACGACCATCCCCGCGTACTCTGCTGCGGCGAGGCGGGGAACGAGCTCCGACTCCGCGATACCGAGCGCCTCTGCGAGCGAGTGCCGGTTCGCGGTCAGGTTCATGACGGCCCGGGATCCGTCGATGTCGTGGAAGAACACGATCCTGTCCGTCCGGCTGGCGATCTTCGGGGCCTCGTACGCGGAGGAGCACGGGCCGTCGATCTCCGTGACGCACCCCTTCCGCCGCATCTTCTCGATAAACTCACGCATCGTATCCTCTCCACCGCGCCATCAGTGCGTGCTCCACGCCGAGGTGATCGAGGACGCGCCCCACCACCATGTCCACCAGATCGTCGATGGTCCTGGGATGGTGGTAGAAACCCGGACTCGCCACCATCACCGTCGCCCCGCTCTCGTCGGCAAGCAGCATATTCCGCAGGTGGACACGGGAGAGCGGCATCTCGCGCATCAGCAGGACCAGTCCCCTCCGCTCCTTCAGGGCGACGTCCGCCGCCCTCCCGATCAGGGTGTTCGCCATGCCGTGGCTGACGGCGGCGAGCGTCTTGGCGCTGCAGGGGACGATGGCCATCCGCTCGAAGCGGTACGATCCGCTGGCGATGGGTGCAGCCAGGTCGCGGTTGTCGTAGTATGCCGCATCGAACCCGTCCAGGTTCACCCCTTCGTGGGACGCGAGCTCGCGTGCGGTTTCCGATACGATGATGTGGACGCGGTGGGAGCGGCAGAGGACCTCCAGCAGACGCCGGGCATAGATGCTTCCGCTCGCTCCCGTCACCCCGATGACGAACTCTCTCTCCATGCCTTCTCCAGTACTCTTCACTCTACCGGTAGTTTATCCTGCCGCGTGGGCTTCTTCACGTGGAAGACCTCGGTCGCCGCCGCTTCGACCTTATCACGGTGATGTGCGGGCATATAGACGCCCATGCGCCACTGCTGCCTCCGCGTCTCGTTCAGGGTGGTGATCAGGGGGGAGAGCTCCTCCAGGACCGTTGCCGTGTGCCGGTTCTGGACCCGCACCTGAACCGCCATGTCCCGGGGCATCGGCGGGATGTCGACGAGCACCTCGCCCTCGTCCAGGGAAGCCCGCTCGGCGATATCCTGCGCGAACCGCCGTGAAGACGCATAACCGCTCTCGCTCTGGAGTGCCGCGACATTCACCCGATCGCTCCCCACATAGAGGGCCCGCTTGAAGAGCTGCCGCCGGTACACGGCTTCTGCCATCCGCCGCGCTGCCGCACTCCGGGAACGGCGCAGTTCGAGCAGGAACTCGGCATCGTCCATCGCCATCAGGGCGGGGAGATCACCCCCCTCCCGCAGATGCTCGTGGAGCGCATACGCCAGCATACTCTCCGCGATGCGACTGACATGGTGGAAATAGACGGACGGGCGCATCAGCGTCCGTGCGATCAGCAGGGACTCGGCGGCGTGGATCCCGCTCTCGTCCAGCATCAGACCGGCATCGGTGCGGATGGTCCCCTGAATCAGGCGGTGGGCGTCCACCGTCCCGTAGGGGACGCCGGTGTAGTGGGCGTCCCGCAGCAGGTAGTCCATCCGGTCCACGTCCAGGTCGCCGTGGATGATGCCGGAGAGAGGGTGACGGCCGATCACCATCTCCGCCGCCTCCGCCGGCTCGATCCCCGCGCGCTCGAGCAGGTCGGCGACGATCCCTTCCCGTATGAGGCGGGCGCCGGCATCCAGGTGCCCCCAGCCCAGGAACTCCTGCATGAACGGTTCGAGGGCGTGGGAGAAGGGGCCGTGCCCGATGTCGTGGAGCAGGGCGCTGGATGCAACGAGGAGCGTCTCAGCCGGGGACAGGGAGAGCTTGCGGCACATCAGGACCGCGAGGTGCATGGTCCCGAGCGAATGCTCGAACCGCGTGTGGATCGCTCCCGGGTATACCAGGTAGGTGAACCCGAGCTGTTTGACGTAGCGGAGCCTCTGCAGGGGAGGAGAGTCGAGCAGCCGAAGAGCGGTGTCGTCCACCTCGACAAATCCGTGCACCGGATCCTTGATGATCTTCATGGCAATCCTTGGGGCGGGACGCCCTGGCGACTCCTCCGGGTCGGTGGCACCCCGTTCTGCACAGGTATATCGGCACGGGAGTATAAAAACGGTTTCAGCGAGGGGTCACCGCACCCCTTAAAATGCCCGCGAATACCCGCAACATCAGCCGGAGCCGTTGAGCCCCCAGCTCCGCGCAGCCTCGGCGAACAGCTCTGCCGGATCCCCGGAATCCGGGGGGATGTAGGGCTTCAGGCGGTATCCCATGATCCGCCGGATCGCCTTCCGCGTCACGATGGGGCGGCGATCCACCCATGCCCTCTGCTGCTCTGGAGGGACCGGCAGAGCGTGCACGTGGGTGTGGCAGAGGCGGCAGAGAATCAGGATGTTCCGCTGAAGGTCGGGATGGTCCCCGCCGGGAATCGGGTGGATCCGGAGGTCTGGCAGGCTGCAGGTCTCCTGGCATACCTCGCACCGCCCCTCCACGGCGATCTTGATCTTCCTCGATATCTCCTGCGTGATGCCGTAGGGCTCCGTCATCGGCATACGAGAACCACGCGGTTCCCGGATTATTAACTCTTTCCTTTCGCGTGCGTGCGGGTGTTCCGCTGCCCGGAGGCAGTGCGGCGCCGTGGATGCTGGTACGGCATGCTTCTCCCGCGTCCCCGGGTTGCTGCCTCACTCCCGCGCAGGAGGGAAGCGCCTCGGATCGGGAGAAGACAGATCCCGTGGGTGTATCGTACAGGGATGAATGATGCGGACGTATCGCATCGGGGAAGGGATCTCGCATGCCCGCATGCGATGAGATCCGCATCCTCGCAGGAGGGAGTCATGGGGCATGGGTTTCGGGGGAGATGGAGGGGTTCTACCGCGAAACCGACTCGATCATCGCCTCGCACCTCCCGACCCATCGCTGCCGCTGATGCACTCCCTCCTCCGCACAGCAATTCCGATGGCCGCGAGGGGACCGGCGGAATCCTGGAAGCGCCTCTCCGGTCACTCGCTGCAGTCCAGCCTTCATCCCGAAGACTTCGGGATGGCACGAAGAGAGGGCGCCGCTACGGCCCCGCAGGCTGTGCTTCCGTATCTCCGCGCTCCCCCCGCGGTCTCCGCTGCCGTCCCGTACACCGCTCGCATCATTTGGCAGGGCATCATCAAGCGGGAGTGCATCCGCTGCTCTGCCCGGAAGGTGCATGCACCCGACGGGGGAGCTTCAGAGCAGCCGGTAGATCCTGTCGCCGGTATGGACCCGCTGATCCACCTTCATGCCGATCTCCTGCCCTTTGAGGCCTCGGGAGACGGTCCGGTGCTCCAGCTGCAGCGAACTCACCGTCTGGCTGAAGTTTGTCCTGGCCCCCCGCACGATCACCGCATCCCCGGCGCTGAGATCGTCGTCGAGCCGCACGGCAGCGACCCCGATCCGGGGAAAGTAGTGTGTCACTTCGCCGATCAACCTCTCCATTCCGCTCACCCTGAGATGGGCATGGATTATTCAGACAATGGAGGATAATAAATGTTACCGGGGGTATGCGGAGCGATTGGAACCCATTGAAGGGATAGAGGGGGTCGTGGCAGCACGTCATGCCGCAGTGCCGGCTGCGGCAGAACAGATGCCGCTGCCGGCGGAAACGAAATGATGCAGATTCTTTAATGGAATGACGCATGTACTGCTGATGATAACATTCCTGTCGGGGGGAACCGGTACGCCCAAGCTCCTCCGCGGCATGCGGGAGGTGCTGGGAGACGCTGCGATCAGCGTCATCGTCAACACTGCCGAGGACATTTGGATCTCGGGCAACCACATCTCCCCGGATGTGGATACCGTTCTCTACCTCTTCGGCGGCATCCTGAACACGGAGACCTGGTGGGGCATCCGCGATGACACCTTCCGCACGCACGAAGTCCTGCGGGAACTGGGCGGGGACGAGTTCATCCGCATCGGAGACCGGGACCGCGCCGTGCAGATACTGCGGGGCAATCTGCTCCGGGAGGGGAAGACCCTCACGGAGTGCACCGCCATGCTCGCGCAGAAGCTGGGCGTGGCGGCGCGGATCCTGCCCATGACCGACGATACGGTGACCACCTGCATCCAGACGGAGCAGGGTCTGCTCCACTTCCAGGAGTACTGGGTGAAGCACCGGGGGCAGCTCGCGGTGCAGGATGTCCTGCGGAGGAGCAAGGACCGTCCTGCCGCGACGGATGCGGTGCTCGCCGCCATCGAGGAGAGCGATGCCGTGGTAATCGGCCCCAGCAACCCGGTGACTTCCATATCCCCCATCCTCGAGTGCGAGGGCGTGATCCCGGCGCTGCTCAATGCGTTCGTGGTGGCGGTCAGCCCGTTCATCGGTGACCGCCCGGTGAGCGGACCGGCCGCCGAGCTGATGCGGGCCTGGGGATGCGAGGCCAGTTCTCTGGGAACGTACAGGCTGTACGAAGAGTTCGTTGACCTCTTCGTCCAGGACGTCCGCGATCCCGTATCCATCGAGGGGGCGGCGAGGCTGGATACCCTGATGGTGACTGTCGAGAAGAGCATAACGCTGTCAGAGGCTTTGATCGGATTAATAAGCAATAAAATTTGATGAAATATAATAATTTATAAAAAATTTAATTAATCGAAAATAGATATTTTAATATATTAGAATTTTAAAATATTAGATGAGATCCGAACGGAGCGAATCCCTTGGGGCTGCTGAAATTTTTCAGGGTCGGGAAGGAGGCGCCGGACAACCTTGAGCTGCTCGAGACGATGGTTCGGGGATCCGCCTTTCCGAAGGGCACCGCTACCGACCGTTCAGCGCTCGCGATGAGCGAGCTGCTGGACCCCCGGTCGGAGCTGCAGGCCCTCGCCCGGGAGGGGGACCCGAGAGCCTCTGCCCGCTTTAGCGATATGGCCGATCCAGCTGCCGTGGAGAATCTCCTGAAACAGCTGCGGCGGGAGAGAGGATGACGCCCTCCCCCGCGGCAATCATCCCGGGCGATGCTGACCAGACGGCAGGAGATCGGGAAAGTGTCAGGTTTCCCGCTCACCGCACTCAGGCGGCCTCGCCCGCTGCAGTCTCCGGCTCCGCGGCGATCCCGAAGAGCTCCCGTGCTTTGTCCGTGATGCTGGCCTCGAATAGTTCGATCGTCTTTGCGTGAGCCCGGTCGAGCCAGTCCATCGCCGAATCGATGGGGACCGACTCCGGTTCGGCGAGGAAGTACTCGATGTTCAGGAGGAAAGCGGTCGAATCCGGCATGCTGGGGATGCCATCACTCACCTCGATGCGGCAGGCGTCCTGGCCGTCGAAGAAGGGCAGCTCCGCGCCGACCATGAAACTGTCGGCATGGACGGGAAATCCCGTGCCGAACCGCGGGAGAAACTCGAAGTACTCCTCCGGGTCGACGTCGAGGCCCGGCGCCTGGACGAGATTGATGTAGCGCAGGCTCATGCCATAGATGCCCTTGACATTAACGGTCTCGGTCAGTATACGGAGGGCATGCTCGATCCGGGGGCGGAAACGCTGCCAGGACGGATAGGGTTTCAGGACGTTGACGCCCAGGAACTTCGGTCCGATCTGGATGCCGATGCTCCTGTCGGGGGTGAAGAAGAACATCCTGTCCTGGACCAGCAGCTCCTCCATCAGCCCTTCGGTTCCCATGACGAGTTCCACGCTCCGCACTCTCCGCTGCTCGCGTGTGGGGAGCTCCTCTCGTATGCGGTCGTAGTACAGGCCGGGAACCGCCAGATCCCAGTCTGTCTCCGGTGACATCCGGAATTCGCAGATTGCCTCCTCGATCGGGGAGTTGATGTACTCTCTCCTCATGCGGCTTTCTCCTGGTGCCGGGGCAGCAACGGACGATCGTGGCGCAGCAGGTGTGCCCGGCCGGCGTTCAGCCCGCGCCTTTCGCACCGGGGGCACCCGCCGCCGGGGATATCGCTTCCCGGTTGTGCGTTCTGTCGCCATTTTCACATATATAGGTTGCGGAGGGGATTGGGCGGTGCATCCGTCAGGATCCTCCCTTCCGGGAGGGATCCGGGGGCGATAGCGGAACCTCGTTCATCCAAGGCACGATTTGGCAGGGACGGCTACAGCTGCACCCCCCGCTTCTTCAACTCCGCAGTCTTGATCTGCGAGCAGGATTCGCAACGGAACTGAGGCGCCCTGTCATCTGTGCGGTCGTAGTTTGCCGTCTTCACGAGACGGTAGCCCCGCGCCGTCCTCCCGCAGTCGACGCACCGGATGTTCTCCTTCACCTCCCACTGGGCTGAAAATCGGCGCGATGTGAAGATGAAGCGGTCGACCCAGAAGAAGATGAGGCCGCCGATCAGGTTGGCGACGATCGTTGCCGTCAGCGTATCCAGGGCGGCGAGCAGGATCAGCACGCCGGCGAGGAGCGGTGTGCTGGCCTGCCACCGCACCAGGTAGAGCATGTATCGCGTGAGATTGATCTTCATGATGACGTATCGCGGGGCCGCCCTGATCGAGCCGCCCCGCAGAGTGCATATTAATATCCCGCACTTCCCCATCAAGCTTACCGAAGGGCAGGGGCAGGCGGGAATCGTCACGGGAATCTGCGCCGCAGATACGTGCGTGAGACAAAAAGCGAAGCATATATAGAGTGTTCCGGAATACTCATGAGTAGCTGCGCGGTGAGGGGCGGAATGGAGAGAGGAGGATTATACCGGACGCTGCGGGAGCGGATTCGGGAGCGCAGGGACATCCGCGGGCTGATGCGGGCGTTCGCCGATGGCAGGAAGATCGGGGATCGGGAAGCCCGTGGGGCGGAGGAGGCGGCGAGAAGTTCCGATGCATGGGTTTCACGGGTCCAGGACAGAATGGCGGTATCTGTGGAGGCCGAAGACCTCCTGGGGCGCATCGGCGATGCCCGCTCCCTGGAACCGCTCCTCCGCCTGAAGGCGGTCGAAGAGAAAGCCTGACGGTGCCGTGCTGGAGATGCTCCCGCGCACGATCGCGCTGGCAGCGGCATGGGGCCCTTCCCGATCCTGCCTGCGGAGCCGGTGCGATGCCGGCTGCGGTCGTGGGTATAAAACCCTATATCCCCCCGGCACCAACGGTATAGAGTTCACATGAGCGTTCCAATCCGTGAAGTGACTCCGTATACGAGCACCGCAGAGATCCAGGGCTGGGTGCATGAGATCCGCGATCTGGGCGGATTGTTCTTCTGCCTCGTGCGGGACCGAACCGGAATCATCCAGGTTACCATCGCCAAGAAAAAGGCTCCCGAAGGTGTTCTTGCCGCGATCAACACTCTCAATCGGGAGTCCGTGGTTCGGGTATCGGGTGTCGTGAAGGCGATCGACAAGGCGCCCGGGGGGCGGGAGCTGATCCCCGCGAGCCTGGAGATACTCAGCACCGCTGCCACCCCGCTCCCCCTCGATGTGGTGGAGAAGGTGCCGGCGGAACTGGACACCCGCCTGGATGCCCGATTCCTGGACCTGCGGAAACCTCGGGTAACGGCCGTATTCCTGATCCGCAGCACGGCGATGCAGGCGGTGAACGGATTCTTCGCGGACCGCGGGTTCGTTCATATCGCCACCCCCAAGATTGTTGCGGCTGCAACCGAGGGGGGAACGGAGCTCTTCCCGATCGCCTACTTCGAGAAGGAGGCGTTCCTCAACCAGAGCCCGCAGCTCTACAAGCAGATGATGATGGCAGCGGGATTCGAGAAGGTGCTGGAGATCGGCCCCATCTTTCGGGCGGAGGAGCACAACACCACCAAGCACCTGAACGAGGCCACATCGATCGATATCGAGGTCTCCTTTGCGGATCACCGCGACGTGATGCAGATTCTGGAGGACCTGATCGTCCACATCTACCGCCGGGTGCGGGAGAAGAACGGCGATTCCCTCGCCGAGCTGGGCCTTGACGGATTCGAGGTGCCCAGAACGCCGTTTCCGCGCGTCTCCTACGGGGACGCGATCGATATCGCGGCGACGAGGACCGGTGAGAGGATCGCCTTTGGAGACGATATCGGCACGGCGGCGGAGAAGGCTCTGGGCGAGGAGATCGGCGAGCACTATTTCATCGTGGACTGGCCCACGACGATCCGCCCCTACTATGCCATGCCGTACCCGGAGAAACCGGAACTCTGCAAGGCCTTCGATCTGATGCATCCGAGGATGGAGCTCGCGAGCGGTGCACAGCGCGTGCACCAGCACGATCTGCTCGTGGACCAGATCCGGGCAAAAGGGCTGACGCCGGAGAACTTCGAGTTCTACTTGAAGCCGTTCCGGTATGGCATGCCCCCGCACGCCGGCTGGGGTCTGGGGGCCGAGCGGCTTGTGATGACCATGCTCGGCCTCCCCAACATCCGCGAGGCGGTGCTCTTCCCGCGGGATCGGCACCGCCTGGTTCCTTGAGGGGAATCGCACCGCTATCGATCGCACGGTCCGGCCTTTCGGGAGATGAAGCCCCTGCCGAAGTACCACGGATCCGGCGGTGCCGGGGAAAGCGCAGATTGCCGCCAGGCGGTCCGGCGTGGCGGACGTGCTCTCCACGGGCAGCCGCGATCTCGCTGTCGCCTCCCGATCGGAGGGCCCCGGCTCGCACTCACGAAACATCGGAGCAGAAACGATTTTAGCCGCGAATGATAACCTTCTTCAGATTTGAGGCTCCCGTCCGCGACGATGAACCTCGCAGAAGAGGGGGCAGGCAGCCTCTGCAGGGTGAAACGATGGAATTTATCTCGAAACTCTTTCCGACGACGGTCGTCGGAAGCTACCCCGTGGTGAAGAGCGTGGGGTTGAAGAGTCTCCTCGATCCCCTCCACTCCGCTGTCGTGCAGGCCGTCTCGGATCAGATGCAGGCCGGAATCGACATCATCTCCGACGGGCAGGTGCGGGGCGACATGGTGTCCGTGTTCACCTCCCGGCTGCCGGGCGTCCACGGTCAGCGGGTGGTCGGGAAGGTCGAGCCGCCGGCCCGGCCGATCACTCTCGGGGATACGCGGTATGCGCTCTCCCGCCACCCCCTCGTGAAGGGGATCATAACTGGGCCGAGCACTCTCGCCCATGCCCTCCAGATCGCCACGCCGATCTACCGCAACCGCGAGGAGCTGATCCTCGATCTGGCGAAGAGCCTTCTCGTGGAGGCGAAGGGGCTGGAAGAGGCCGGGGTGACCATCCTGCAGATCGACGAACCGATCCTGTCGACGGGCATGGCGGACATGCAGGCGGCTCTGGAATCGATCACGCTCATCACCTCCGGGCTACGCTGCGCGACCTGCCTGCACGTCTGCGGGGAGCTGGTCGGCGTGATCGACGCGATCCTGAAGATGCCGGTCACCATCTTCGACTTCGAGTTCTCCGGCAGCGACCGGAACCTCGACATCATCGCACGGCGGGATGTGAAGGGGAGATGGATCGGGTTCGGGTGCGTGGACAGCAGCGATCCCGGCGTCGAGAGCGTGGCCGAGATCGAGAAGCGGATTCAGCGCGGCGCGGAGATCTTCGAGCCCCGCAGGATGCTGATCGATCCCGACTGCGGACTGCGCATGCTCTCCCGGGATGTGGCCTTCAAAAAACTGAAGAACATGGTGGATGCCAGCCGGCAGATGCGGATAGAACTGGCCTGACTCACACAACCCGGCTCGTTGTCGAGAGCTCGATTCCCTTCTCCGTGATGATGAACGGAACCACGCGATCGGGAACCGCCGCCCCCTTGAGCTTGTACAGGGCGAGTGTTCGAATCACCTCGTTCCCGCGGACCTCCTGGCGAAGCTCGATCACGTTGTCCGCAGCACGAATGATTCGTATCTCTTCTGCAGGGGCATGGAGGCCGGAGTAGACCACGAAGAGGACGTTCGCCCTGCGGGCGAACGTATCGCGGATGCCGTCAGACATGAACCGGATCGCGGCATCGATCCCGTACGTCAGGACCAGGGAGGAGAGAGAATCGACGACGATCCTATCTCCTTTCATGCGCTCCGGCAGACGGTCCGGCGGAAGATCGTGCACGGGGTCCATACCCTCTTCGGCGTCCGCATCCAGCATCAGATAGGAGCCCTGTTCGTCCTCCGTCTTCCAGAACTGCCGGGCCAGGAGATCCAGACCCGATATGGGGGATCCAATGACAACCGTGGAGGTTCCACTCAGAATACCGCCATCCAGGGTGTAATCCAGACCGCTGATGCCGGTGGACCGTTTGGAGTTATCCTTCGATGATGATAGCATCCTAATCCTTGTACTCTTCTCTTCCAGACATAATCTTAACTGATTGTGATTCTGTGGTTTTAAATCGGGAATATGCACCAGCAGAGAGCGATCCCGCCAAGGCCAACTCCGGAGACGGCAGCGATGTCGGCAGCGGAGAATCGGAGCTTCCGCACTGGCCGGTATCTCCGATAGCCCCGGAGGTCGATGGTGAGCCCCAGCACGGTCGCCTTTCCGAGGGAGTGGGCGACGAGGGGGATCATCAGCGGAGCGAGGCTGCGGATCCGCCCGAACAATCCCCCGCCCGGGTTGTAACCCCGGGCAAGCTGTGCCTCGTGGATGCGGATGGCTTCCCGCTGGAGGGAGGGGATGAACCGCAGGGCCAGCACGAACATGAGCGTGTACTCCGGCGGCACCCGCATCCACTCCAGCGCGTGCACCAGATCCCGCGGCTGCGTCGAGATGACGAAGAGCTGGAACAGTGTGATCAGGACCATGAAGCGGAGAGTGATGAGGCTGCCGATCCCGAGCGCCCCCAGGGTGATCGGGATGGCACCGCCGATCAGCGGAACGGGCTGCGGGATCAGGGTGCCGAGCACGGTCCCGTGGGGAACCGTGAGAATGGCGATCGCGATGAGTATCGCGCTCATCGCCGCGATGAGGGCGGTCTGCCGCAGGATCTCGTTCAGGATGCGGCCTTTCCAGGCGACAAGGATGAGGCCGAGGATGATGGCGGAGAGCAGGAGGGGCTGATCCGACAGGACGGTAGAAGCGCCGATCGCCAGGATGCAGAGGATCTTCGTCAGGGGATTGAGACGGTGCAGGAAACCGTCTCTATGGACGTACTGCAGGATCTCCGCCATACGTCACTCTCCCCGCACGGTGACGTCGGATATCACCATCCCCCGCTCCATGGTGACGACGCGGTCGGCGCACTGCGTCGCGATGTTGCGGTTGTGGGTGACGGCGACGATCGTGCGGCCGTCGCGCTGGAGCCCCTTCAGGATCTCCAGGATCCCCCGAGTCTCCCGCCCGTCCAGCCCCGTGGTGGGTTCGTCGAGGGCGATGATGGACGGCTGCATGGCGAGTATGCAGCCTATGGCCAGCCGCTGGCGCTCGCCGCGGGAGAGCCAGCGGGGGTAGATGTGCTGGACGTCCTGCAGCCGCATCTGCAGGAGCACTTCGTCGACCACCGATTCCGGGTCCGGGATGCCCAGGTTGAGCGACCCGAACGCGATCTCGTCCCGGACCGTCTCCTGGAAGAACATGTGATCGGGGTTCTGGAAGACGAGCCCCACGTGACGGGCAAGTTCCGATACCGCGGCAAACCGGGTGTCTCTGCCAAGAACGGTCACATGCCCCGAATCCGGCTTCAGAAGGCCGTTGAAGTGCTTCAGAAGCGTGGTCTTTCCAGAGCCGTTCTCGCCCACGATCGCCACGAACTCCCCGGAGCGGATGGCGAGATCCACACCCCGGAGAGCGGGAATGCCGCCGTAGCGGTGGGCGAGTCCGCGGACCTCGATGACGGGTGCACCATCCGCTGCAGGTCTCGGAATGGCGCGGGAGTTCAGTCCGGAATAATCCCGGGAGAGGATATCCTTCGCCCGTTCCTCCCGCAGCACGGCGTGCGGCGGGCCGGCTGCCGTAATCCGCCCCCCCTCCAGGACGACGAGAGTATCGACGACCTCCCGCAGCCCGTCGATCCCGTGATCGGTCAGGAGAATCGTCCTGCCCTGCGCCTTTGCGGATTTGAGAATCCCGAGAATCGAGCGGATTCCCTGCTCGTCGAGCTCCGTAGTCGGTTCGTCCAGGATGAGGATATCCGTGCCGAGGGCGAGGGTGGCGGCGAGCACCACACGCTGCTTCTGGCCGCCCGAAAGGGCGTGCGGAGCGCGGTCGCGGAGGTGTGTGAGATCGGTCATGGCGAGAATCGCCTCGAGCCGCTCCTCGGCCTCGGCGGGATCGAGCCCCCGCCCTTCCAGGGCCGAAAGAATCTCCTCCTCGACGGTGGTGAAGATGAGCTGGGCCTCCGGATCGTCGAAGGCGATCCCGACAGTGGCCGCTATCTCCGGGAGGCTGCGGTAGGTCGCGATGTCTGTGCCCGCGATCGATACCGTCCCTTCGAGCGTGCCTCCGAACTCGTGGCGGAGGATACCGCCCGCCGCCAGGCAGAGGGTTGTCTTGCCCGATCCGGATGGCCCGGCGACCATGACGCACCGACCGGGTTCGCAGGTCAGGGTGATATCTCGGAGCGCCTTCTCCGTCTTGAGCGGATAGGTATAGTGGACTCCTTCGAGCTGGATCATTCAGGTTCCCTTTCCGATGTTCTTCGCGGCTGGAGCCCGCTGGAGCGCGCGGCTCGAAGGGATGTAGAGAAACTCCACGACGATCGCGTTGAAAACCGCGGTGATCACCACGATCGGCACGAAGACCATGACAAAACCATTGACGGTTCCGAACTTCGCGAAGATGCTGGCCGCAACGGCGATGAACGCGATGGCAGCGAAGGAGAACCCACTGGCGAGCGTGGCCACGAACGTGGTGGCCATCGGGGCGATACGGGGCAGGCCCCGGAAGGCCGCGCAGACACCCAGGCAGACCAGGGCGCCGATGGGTTCGCTGATCAGGTTCGCCGGCGGGAAAATCGAGCTGGAGATCAGCATGGAGAGCAGCCCGGCGACGATGCCGATCCCGACCGCTTCGTGGACTTTCGGCTGTACCAGGATGATCGCCAGGCAGTAGAAGGCGATCACCATGTTTGGGGTGAGCGGCGTGTGCAGCATCGCCAGGAAGAACCGCAGTATCGCTCCAACACCCAGCAGAATTCCGATGACAGCAATATCTCGTGACTTCATACCCGTTCAACTCCGTTATCGAACTTCTCCCGCAGTTCCCTGCGGAGCAGCTTCCAGCCGTTCACCCGAGGCAGCTCGGGGAGGACGACCATCCCGCGGGGCACCTTGTAACCGGCCAGCCTCTCGCGGCAGAAGCGGGCGAGTTCCTCGTAGTCGAGACTCCGACCCTCCCTGAGCACGACGGCGGCCACCGGGCTCTCACCCCGCCGCACGTCCGGTCGGCCGAAGACCGCCGCATCCCGGATCGCCGGGTGCTGGATCAGGACGTTCTCCACCTCGGCAGGGTAGATCTTCCAGCCGGACATGTTTATCATGTCCTTCTTGCGATCTGTGACATAGAGGATGCCGTCCCTGTCGAGATAGCCGAGATCGCCCGTCAGGAACCAGCCGCCGGGGAGAAAGACCTCGGCAGTCGCTGCCGGCAGGTTCCAGTAGCCCTTCGCAACGGCAGGCCCCCGCACGGCGATCTCCCCTACCGAATGCGGGGGCAGCTCCCGCTGCGGGTCGCTCTCATCGACGATACGGATCTCCGCGTAGCCGACGGGAGCGCCCACGCTGCGGTACCCCCGGTGCATCTCGTAGTGCTGCGGGAGGACGCAGGTTGCCGACCCGACCACGATCGTCTCGGAGAGGCCGTAGGCGTTCGCGATGCGGATGCGGTAGCGGCGGTCGAAGCCCTCCCAGATGCTCGGCAGGAGGGGGCCGCCGCCGCTGATCGCCACCCGCACCGTCGCGAGGCGCTCTTCGGTGCCGGGCGGGCTGGAGAGCAGGGTGTGGAGCACGGGCGGCATGGCGGAGAGCACGGTCACCCCGTACTCCTCCGCGAGGGAGAGGTAACGCTCCGGTTCGTAGCGGTCCATCATGACGAAACGGGCGCCGCTCTTCAGGGCGGCGAGCCCCCAGGAGAACCCGACATGGCCCAGGGGGTAGATGCCCAGGTAGGTGTCCTCCGCGGTGAGGGAGAGGACCTCCCGCTCGGCGTCCAGCGCTGCCATCCAGTTGCCGTGGGTGAGCATCGCACCCTTGGGCTTCCCCGTAGTGCCGGCGGTATACTGCAGCTGGCAGAGGTCATCGAACCTGCAGTCGGCGGCAGGGAGCCGGTCCGGGCCGGCGAAGATCTCCGCGAGGGAGAGGGCGCCGGCGCAGGGGGAGCCGCTCGAGATGATGGCGGAGAGCGCGGGAACCTTCTCGCGAATCTCCCGGATCGCCTGCTCCCCTGCCGCGTCGGTGACGACCGCCCGTGCAGCGGAGTCCGAGACAGCGTGCAGCAGCTCTGCCTCGCGGTAGGCACGGTTCGCGGGGACCGCCACGGCGCCGATCCGCCAGGAGGCCAGGTACGCGATGAGGTGCTCGGGGCAGTTGTCCAGGTAGATGCAGATGCGGTCGCCCCTGCCGATACCGGCGGCAAGAAGGGCGTTTGCCAGCGCGTTCGTGCGGGAGAGCAGGTCGGAGAAGGTATACGACTCGTTGCGGGCGGGATAAATGAGGACGGGCCTCTTGGTGTAGCGTGCATTGACATCCAGGAAGGTGGAGATGTTCGGCATGTCAGGGCTCCAGATTATTAGTGCACCGTGATGTATTTAATTGTTCATTTGTGTATAAATTCATTGCTTATTGCACTACAATGCCTTCACCTGGCCGGGGGGAGGCGATGCGATCAGGGGGCCGCGGATCCGATTGAGGTCTCGGTCATTCCACTCTGAAGCAGGTATGTACATCGGGCTCGGTGATGGCGGTGTGGTGGTCCGCCCATATCGGTCGCCGTCCGGCGGTCATGCCCCCTTGCGACGAGATTGGGCGAACCCGGGGTATGGAGGATAATCTGAGAAGAGGACTCCGGTGAGGACGTATAGCACGGATGGGGGATGGGTTACAGGGGGCGCACAACTCCCCCTCTCCCCCGTCCCGCCGGTGAAGACAGGCCCGGCTCTGGAATGTTCACCGGAGTTTACGATGATAGCGGCCGCGCCGGAGGATTATCCACCCTTCGGTCACCGTTCAGGCCAAATCGCACCAAGGAGGGCGCCTTCCTCCGTCCCCCTGCCCCTCTGCAGTGCGAAGCCCGGAGGATGAGATCGGCCGGAGCGGCAGCAATGGCACGATCGGACGGACACCGTGGCCTGTGCCATGTCTATCTCCTCCGGCAGACATCAGATCCCGCGCATCGGGGATATTCGATAACACAGGGCTCGTTGCAAAGCTCTCCGGTGAACATCTGCACCGCTTCCGCGGAGAACCCATCGATATCCTGCCACCTCCCCTCGCCGACGGGAGAGAAATCGTGCGACAGGCCCGGGCGAAGAGTACCATGGAGGAGCCTCTCTATCGAACGATGGGGCGGGGGGTGGCGAGGCCCGTTCCCGGAGAGCTTCGGAGAGCCGTCACCACGCTCTCGATGAGGATTTCGACAGAGCCTGTTAGAGAGCATCACGCGCATGCACAGCTCCAGCAGGATCCGGAGGCGTTGTCTCACCTCCCATCGGGAACGAGGATCGCAGCTCGGGACCGATCCGAATGCCGTTGCCGGACGACTGCATCCCGGCGGCATCCTGCTTTCCCTCTGTCCCCCCTATCGCACGAAGGGAGGGAGCGCCCCCTTCTCGCCCCCTTTACTGGTACTCGATCGGCTGGTCCTTCTGCGGCAGACCGCCCTTGAAGAACTCCTGGAAGCGGCTGTAGCTCTCCCGCAGGCGGTCGTTCATGGTGGGATGCACCTTCTTTGCCGCCTCCTCGAAGTGCCGCGCTTCGACGGCGGGAGAACCGTCCCGCATCGCGAACATGCCGGCCTCCCGGGCCAGCGTCTCCAGATCCGAACCCACATACCCCGGCGTTCGGGAGGCGACCGAGGCGATCAGGGCGTCGCGGACGGGATCCTCGAGCTGCAGCCGCTGGGCATGGAGCTGGTCGACGATCTTCCGGCGGCGCTGACCCCGCCGCATCCCCTCGCCGGATCCGGCGGGTATGCCTTCGATTGCCTTCACGATCTCTTCGGGTGTGACCGGGCGGTCGGTCCCCAGACGTTCGAAGAGGCTCTCCAGCTGACCCTCGTCCCAGCCATCGGTGCGATCGACGATCGCCTCGATCGCAGAACCCGCGATGGGCATGTAGCGGATGTGAATGCGCAGGATGCTCCGCCGCCCCTCCTCGTCCGGTTCGCCGACGTAGACCAGGCGGTCGAACCGCCCGGGGCGGAGGAGTGCCGGGTCCACGATATCCGGGCGGTTTGTCGCGCCCATCACCGCCACCGAGCGGAGCTCCATCAGACCGTCCATCTCGGTCAGGATCTGGTTCAGGACGCTCTCCAGCACATGCGACTCGCTCACCGTGCCGCGGGCGGGTGCGAGGGCGTCCAGCTCGTCGAAGAAGATGATCGCCGGAGCGACCTGCCGGGCCCGCTTGAAGACCTCGCGCACCGCACGTTCGCTCTCCCCCACCCACTTCGACAGGAGCTGGGGCCCCCGCACCGGGATGAAGTTCGCCCCGCTCTCGGTCGCCACCGCCCGGGCGATCAGAGTCTTGCCCGTGCCCGGCGGGCCGTAGAGGAGCACGCCCTTCGGCGGATCGATCCCCAGGTCCTCGAACCGCTCGCGCTGGGTGAGGGGATACTCCACCGCCTCCCGCACCTCCTGCTTGGCAGATTCCAGCCCCCCGACCTCCTCCCAGGAGGTGTGGGGCACTTCGAGCAGGACCTCCCGCATCGCGCTCGGCCCCACGTCCCGTTGCGCCTCCCGGAAGTCGCTGTTCTTCACCTGCATCTCCTCCAGGATCTCGGGCGGTATCTCCTCTTCGTCGAGGTCGATATCCGGGAGATACCTGCGCAGGGCACGGATCGCCCCCTCCCGGGCGAGAGCCGCAAGATCGGCGCCCACGAAACCGTGGGTCTGCTGGGCAAGCCTCTCCAGATCCACGTCTTCGGCCAGGGGCATGCCGCGGGTATGGATACGCAGGATCTCTCTCCTGTCGTTCTCGTTCGGGACTGTGATCTCGATCTCGCGATCGAACCGTCCCGGGCGGCGGAGCGCCGGGTCGATGGCATCCACCCGGTTCGTGGCGCCGATCACGACCACCTGCCCCCGCTCCTGCAGCCCGTCCATCATCGTCAGCAGCTGGGCGACCACGCGGCGCTCCACCTCGCCCGTCACCTCCTCGCGGCGGGGTGCGATGCTGTCCAGCTCGTCGATGAAGATGATGGAGGGAGCGTTCTGGCGGGCCTCCTCGAAGACCTCGCGGAGCCGCTGCTCGCTCTCGCCGTAGTACTTGGATATCACCTCGGGCCCGGCGATGGAGATGAAGTGGGCGCCGCTCTCGCTCGCCACCGCCTTCGCGATCAGAGTCTTGCCCGTACCCGGCGGGCCGTAGAGGAGCACGCCCTTCGGCGGATCGATCCCGAGTTTCCGGAAGAGTTCGGGGTGGCGCATGGGAAGTTCGATCGTCTCCCGCACCCGCTGGAGTTCGTCTTTCAAGCCACCGATATCCTCGTAGGAGAGCCTCTTCACCCCCTCGAACCCGACGGCCGGCTTCTCGGAGAACTCGATCCGGGTGTTCTTCGTGATGATCACCGCATTCTCGGGCTCCACGACGACCGCCTTGAACGCGACCAGCTGGGGCTGCATGAAGGGCAGGCCGGCCTGGATGGGCACGGTGTCGTTCTTCATGATGGGGAAATCGATCAGGCGGTTCACCGCGGTGTTATAGTTGATGGGGAGCTGACGCGGCAGATCCTCGGGCGGGGCCAGGACCACCCGTCTCGCCTCGACCTCCTCCCCGACGGGGGCGACCCGCACCCGGTCCCCGATGCTGGTCCCGGCGTTCGCCCGCGTAAAGTTGTCGATGCGCACCTTCCCCTGCTGCCAGTCGCTCACCATGGATCGCCAGACCTTGGCCACCGTCCTCCGCTTCCCCTCGATGAAGACAATATTGCCGGGGGAGATGCGGAGCTGCAGCATGGTGTCCGGGTCGAGGCGGGCCTTGCCACCGCCCTGATCCTCGGGATAGGCGCTGTCCACTTTCAGGTATGTCTCAGGCATTACCCTAATGGTCATATACGAAGGGATTTATAGGTACTGTTCAGGTATGCGGATTCTTCTGTTCGACCCCTTTCACGGCGCCGCCGGCGACATGGTGACCGCAGCGCTGCTCGCACTCGGAGCGGACCGATCCCTGGTGATCGAGGCAATGCGGTCGGTAGTGGCGGAGCCGACCGTGGAGGAGGTGGAGCGGGGCGGCATCCGGAGTATACTGATCTCCACCCATGCCACGGCGACGTCTCGCTCTCTTGCGGAGGTGCTCGCCCGGGTGAATGAGGCAAGGGCACCGCCGCCCGCCGTCGCCATGGCCCGGAGAGTGTTCCTGCGGCTGCACGAGGCCGAAGCCAGCATTCACGGGGAGCGGCCCCACTTCCACGAGGTGGGCGCGGACGACGCGATCGCAGACGTCCTGGGCGCCTGCACTGCCCTCCACTCACTGCGGGTCGACGGGGTCGCCGTCCTTCCCATCCTGCTGGGAGGCGGTGAGATCTCCGGTAGCCACGGGGCGGTGCCCGTGCCGGCTCCGGCGACGGCTGCCATCCTGCAGCGGTCGGGATTGCAGGTGAGAGCGGGCAGATCCACGGACGGCGAGCTCTGCACGCCCACCGGTGCAGCGCTTCTCTCGGAGTTCTCCAGCCTGGAACCACCGCACGGCCCCCTCCGCATCCGGGCGGTCGGTTACGGAGCCGGAAGGCGGGATACACCGGGGATCCCCAACGTCCTCCGGGCGATGATCGTGGATACCGACAGCGCCTTCGAACGCGATTGCGTGGACGTGCTGGAGACCAACGTGGACGACGTAAGCGGCGAGGTGCTCTCCCACACCCTCTCCCGCCTGATGGACGCGGGGGCGCGGGATGCGAGCGCGGTGCCGCTGATGATGAAGAAGGGGCGGATCGGGTTTCTGGTGCGGGTGATCTCGTTGCCCCCGGACACGCTGCGGCTGGCGGAGATCCTGGCAGAAGAGCTCGGCACCCTCGGGATCCGCTGCAGCACCGCTGTCCACCGCCTGATCACGAGGAGGACGATCGAACCGGTCGCCCTGCGTCTGCAGGGGCGGGATTTTTCGGTCGACGTGAAGTGCAGTTACATGCGGGATCGGCTCGTCAGCCTCAAACCGGAGTTCGAACAGGTGCGGAGGTGGGCAGAGGAGCTGCACTTGCCCATCCGGGACGTGATGCGGGAAGCAGAAACGGCTGCCCGTGAGAAACTGGGCGAGGAGCAGATTCGATGAACGCGGAGAGGATGCCGATGGGGGTGGAGGCGCTGGATGATCTCCTGGGAGGGGGACTCGAACGGCGGTCCCTGACGCAGGTCTACGGGGAGCCGGGATCCGGGAAGAGCACGATCTGCATCATCGCCGCGGTCGCCGCCTTGAAGAGCGGAAAGGGAGTGATCTTCTTCGATACCGAGGGGTTCTCCGTTGAACGGTTCCGGCAGATCGCCGGGGAGGATGCGGAAGAGCTCGCCGGGAACCTCTTCATCTACGAACCTGCGGACTTCGACCGCCAGGGTCTGATGATCGCCGAGAGCGAGACGCTCCTCCGCCGGGGGACTGTGGGGCTGATCGTCGTCGACTCGGCCACAGCTCTCTACCGCACGGAGCTGGGAGAGACCCGGGACGCCCAGCGGAAGCTCGCTCGCCAGATGATCCACCTCCTCGGGCTGGCAAAGAAGTACGACCTGCCTGTGCTGATCACCAACCAGGTGTACATAGACGTGGACACTGAAGAGTTCCGCGGCCTCGGGGGGACTGCGCTCCTCCACCTTTCCAAGACGATCGTCCGCATCGAGAAGCGGGATGGGTTCCGGAGGGCGGTGCTGGTCAAGCACCGCTCCCTGCCCGAAGGGACCTATTTTGACTTCGTGATCACGGGGGAGGGCATCAGCAGGGTATGAATCCGGAGTAGACCGTATAGGCCGGCCCCTCCAGTTCGAGAGTATCCCCGATGCGGATCACGAGCGGCCCTCCCGTCGTCTCCACGGGGACCGTATCGCCAACCAGGCCGAGCCTGTGGGCGATCGCCGCCGCGGCGGCGGCGCCGGTGCCGCAGCTGGTGGTCTCCGCCTCGACACCTCTCTCGAACGTACGCAGCCGCAACGTATCCCCCTCACCCCGTTCGACGAAGTTCACGTTGGCGCCGCGGGGAAACGTGGGATGGTTCCGGATGGGCGGCGCGACCGCGCCGATGTCCACCGCCCCAATCTCGTCCACGAAGACGACGGCATGGGGAACGCCGGTATTGACCGCATGCACGGTGAGGTTGTTGATCTCCTCCCGGTACTCCCCCTCGCCCGTGGCGGGAATCTCGGGCCGCTGGAACGCGGGACGGTTCAGCTGCACCCGCGCCCAGAACTCCCCCTCCTCCGAGTACCACATCTGCACCCCAATCCGCCCGGCCGGCGTCTCGACCGTGCACTTCTCTTTGACGTACTCGTTGTCGAAGGCGTACTTCGCCAGGCAGCGGATTCCGTTGCCGCACATCTCCGCCTCGCTCTCGTCCGGCTGGAAGAGGCGCATGCGGATGTCCGCCGATTCGGACTTCTGGAGATAGATCACCCCATCGGCACCCACACCGAATCTTCGGTCGCAGTAGAGCAGGGCGAACTTTCCCTTCATCTCATCGGGGATCACCTCTCCCTCGCGCTCGTCGATCAGGATGAAGTCATTGCCGTTGCCCTGCAGTTTGGTGAACTGTATGTCCATGCCTCGTTTCTCCTTGAACAGTTCGAACGTCTATCCGCGGCGCTCCGGCTCCCGGACGACTCACTGCCCTCGGCTGATGAGCCGGCTGCGGGGACGATCTGGCCGGACAGTGCCGCATCATACCGGGTTTCGATGGTCGATCAAAAATTCCTTATGGAATTCCTCGACGCTCCAGCCCAGGTACTCCCGCAGGATGATGAACGCCAGGGTGGGCGGGATCGCCCCCTGTTCGGTGATGATGAAGTCCACGTAGGCGGCCGGCGTCACATCGAAGACCGGGTTGCGAACACGCACGTGGGGGAGAGCGGCAGCAACCTCCGGCGGCAGGATCTCGCCCCCGCTCCTTTCCTCGATCTCCACGAGCTCCCCGAAGATGGTTCGCGGGGCGAACTTGAAAGTCTCGGCGGCAACGATGAAGTTGGTGCGTGCCTCGTGGGCGGCGAGCGCGACCTGCGAGGTTCCGATCTTGTTGACGACGGCGCCGTTGACGGCGATGGCATCCGCGCCCACGAAGACCTTGTCGACTTTGTTGATGAAGTAGCGGACCGCCGAGTCCACGATGTAGTTGGTCCGGATCCCGGCATCGTTCAGCCACTGGATGGTGATCCTCCCCTGGTTCCCGGGCCGAACCTCTGTGGCATAGACCTCGATCTCCTTTCCCTGGCGGTGCGCTCCGCAGATGCAGGCGAGCGCCGCCTCGGAGTTGCAGTGGGTCATGAGGACGTCGCCGTCCTGGATGTGCTGGGCTCCAATTTCCCCGATCCGCTCGACCGCCGAGAGGGAGGACTCGACGAACCGCACCGAACGCTCGATGATGCCGCGGCGGGCCTCCTCGACGTCTCCGGCCTGGTCGAGGGGCGCCATCACGATGTGAACCGCGTTCGGCAGGGAGACCGCCGTCGGCCGCGTGGAGACCAGCCTCTGGGCTGCCGCCTCCATCTCCTCCCGGAACGCCTCCAGGCTGCGGGCATCGACGGTCTCCGCATGCACCCGCAACGCATCCGCCGCTGCCCGTGCAATCCGTCCCGCCCCGCGGATCTCCATCCGCCGGATCTTCTCCGCCGTCTCCTCCAGGGGGCTCCCGACCCGCGCGGATGCGGGGGTGCCTCCTGCGTTCCCCGTATCTCTCCTGCGCATACCAACAGGAATGGAGCGGCGGCATCCATAATACTAGTGCCCTTCCCTCGCCCGGTGAACTTCGGCGGAGTCCACGGGGCGGCCGGGCTGGATCGGCTACCGCTCTCCGGCGGATGCCGGTCCACCGCGAGAACAGCCGCATCCAGCGAATTCCCGATGGGCAAATGACTTATTACGATGGCATACCAATTTTTATCTGCAGTGTACAACTGTGCCGACAGGTGGGGGCGGAAGTACACCTGCGGTCGGAGAGGCGTGCCGCAGTCTGCTTGAGGGTGAGATGCGATGGCAATCGCGGTGGTGTTCGACAGCGCTGGAACGTTGCTCCGCACGTACCGTGCGGTGAAAGACGTGAGATCCCAGAAGATCCATCTCGATGCCGAGACGACGATCCTCACCTACAGTTCCATCCATCGGGTGCTCGTCGTGCTCCACGTCCACTCCCGCGAAATCATGGAAACGCCGCCCGCGAAACTCCTCTCGGAGTATCTGACCGAGAATCGGATCGGCTTCGGGATTGCCTGTGCCCGCAGGGTCGTCGTATCCGAAGACGTCGGCGATGTCCTCTACAACGACCGCCACGCGACAGTTCGAGACATCCAGGACTGCATCCGTGCGGTCTGGGCGCAGTGCAAACGGGAGGCCATCGTGATGATGGACAGCGGCGCCATCGTCAACTTTGAGTTGAAGGGTATCGAGTTCACCGTCACCTCCGGCGGGAGGCCATTCAGGGGGGCGATGGATACCATTCATGCCCTGCAGAAGCTGGGTGTCGCGACCTACATCGCCTCCGGCGATCGGGGGGAGAAGCTGGAACGGATTGCAGAGCATCTGGGAGTTCCCATCGACCGGGTCTACGGCACCGCGACGCCGCAGATCAAGGCGCAGATCGTCGAGGATCTGAAACGGGAGTTCGATACGGTGGTGATGGTGGGGGATGGCATCAACGATCTCCCTGCGATGGAGAAAGCGGATGTCGCCATCCTGTCCGAACAGCAGCGGTGCTGGAGAAAACCGGATGAACTCTACCGATCTGCCGACTACATCATCCAGAGGGTGTCGGACGTGGTCGAGATCGTGAGAAAACTCTGCCCCGGTTGATGCTGCTCGTATCGTTTTAATATATAATGGTAATATTACACATATGAGACAATAGGTAACGAGGAAGAGCCATGGTCCCTTTCATTACGGTTGAGAACCTCTCCATGCATTTTAACGGAAAAAAGGCACTAAAGAATATCAGTTTTGAGGTGGCGGAGGGTGAAATATTTGGCGTCATCGGCAGGAGCGGTGCAGGAAAGACGGTGCTGATGCACCTCATGCGGGGGGTCGACCAGCCTCCCACCAGCGGGAGGATCATCTACCATGTCGCCGCATGCGATGCCTGCAGCTACCTGGATATGCCGAGTATGGCGGGGAAGCCCTGCCCGAAATGCCCCGGCACGCTGAAGGCGGTCGACGTGGACTTCTGGGGCGGGAAGAGCGAGGCGATGAAGCGCCGGATCATGCGCCGCACCGCCATCATGTTCCAGCGGACGTTCGCCCTCTACGGCAACGACCGGGTGATCGAGAACGTGCTGCGGGCGCTGGACGACGTCAACTACCCGGAGGAGAAAGCGATCAATCGGGCTGCCGACCTGCTGGACGAGGTCCGGCTCTCTCACCGCATGATGCACATCGCCCGGGACCTCTCCGGCGGGGAGAAGCAGCGGGTGGTGCTCGCCCGCCAGCTCGCCAAAGAGCCGATCATGCTCTTCGCCGACGAGCCCACGGGAACGCTCGATCCGGAGACGGCGAGTCTGGTGCACGAGACTCTCCTCGAAGCGACGAGCAAGAACCATATGGGGATGGTGATCACGTCCCACTTCCCGCAGGTGATCGAGACGGTCGCAGACCGGGCGCTCCTCCTGGCGGACGGGGAGATGATCGAGATCGGGCCGCCGGCAGAAGTGATCGGGCAGTTCATGTCCGGACTCCCGGAGGTTGAGGAGTACGACGCGGCGAAGTTCGGCACGAAGATCCTCATCGGACGGGATGTGGTGAAGCGTTACCTTTCCGTGGACCGTGGCGTGGTGAAAGCCGTCAATGGGGTCAGCTTCGAGGTTGCGGAGAAGGAGATCTTCGGGATTATCGGGAAGAGCGGTGCGGGCAAGACGACGCTCTCCCGGATCATGGCGGGGATCATCGAGCCGACGAGCGGGGAGATGAACATCCGCATCGGGGACACCTGGATCGACATGACCAAGCCGGGGATCGACCAGCGGGGGCGGGCGAAGGAGTATATCGGGCTGCTGCACCAGGAGTACGACCTCTACCCCCACCGCACCGTGCTCGACAACCTCACCGACGCGATCGGGCTCGAGTTCCCCAAGGAACTGGCGGTGCGCAAGGCCGTGCTCACGCTGCGCATGGCCGGCTTCTCCGAGGAGAAGAGCCGCGAGATCCTGGACCGCTACCCGGGCCAGCTCTCGGAGGGGGAGCGGCACCGCGTGGCCCTCGCCCAGGTGCTGATCCGCGAACCCCGCATGGTGATCCTGGACGAACCGACCGGCACCATGGACCCCATCACCAAGATCGACGTGAAACACTCCATCATCACCGCGCGGGACGAGACGGACGAGACGTTCATCGTCGTCTCGCACGACATGGAGTTCGTAAAGGACATATGTGACCGGATCGCCCTGATGCGGGGGGGGCGGATCATCAAGATCGGGCCTACGGCGGAGGTGCTGGAGAGTCTCACCGAAGAGGAGCGCATGGTCATGGGAAAGGCTGCCCCCTGAGGTGAGGCAGATGGAGATCCACCTCGATGGAAAGCGGGTGGAAGTGGATGCGGGGGCTACCCTGCAGGATATCCTGCCCGGACGGGATCCCCGCTGCGCCGTCGCCGTCATCGTGCCGAGGGCTGCCGAGGCGGAGCAGACCCGATCCCTGCAGGTCGCCACGAGCGGCGGCGAGGTGGTGGTCGAGCTCCTGGACCCGGCGCAGGCATCCCCGATCATCTCCGCGATTGGGGGACCCCTCCCGATCCAGTGGGCGGATCGGTACGCGGCTGCGTTCGGCCCGTTCCCGTCCGGCATCAGGCCCGACCGCGCACCGCACCTCTACGAGCGAGGGGACGTGATCCTGGGGTGCAGCGGCTACGATCCCGCCCGATCCGCCCTGGTCTTCTCGCGGATGCGCCATGTGGCCGATCACGGCGCCGCCGCGGACGGGGGCGTCATCGGCAGGGTGGTCAGCGGACGCGGAGTGATCGACCGCTGGTCTCCCGGAGCCGCCCTGGAGCGGATGGAGCGGATCGTCAGTGTTGCCGACACCAGCCGCTCGTTCACGACGACGGACGGAAGCCTCCTCCTGGAGGAGGGGATGCAGGTCATATCCTACGTCGCCGCCGCCGCCGAGGGCTACGAGCCCGGGCGGATCGATACGCACAGCGCTGCGAGCGTCGAGCATCTCCTGTGGAGCGTGCAGGACGGCCACTTCCGCGTCGGGCGGGCCACCAGCACGCACATCATGGATCCGACGCCGGCCGGAATCGGCGTCCCCGCGGAGCATCCGTCCGCCCGCAGGGAGGGCACCATAACCGCCCGTGCGGGCGGAAGGTCGCAGGGCGCGCTCTACATCTACCGCACGGATCTGCCCGGGACGCCAGCCCACACTGTCGTCGGGCAGGTGACGCACGGGATCGAGCTGGCGAAGCTCGCGACGGAGGGGGATATCCTCTGCCTGCAGGTCTCGCCGGAGCGGTGTGACATGATCGGCCTTACGGTCCAGGAGGCCCGCCGCATCGGGGCGGCGCGCAACATTGCCGTCGACGTGGACGCACCCTCCGGTGACTGGGTGGTGGTCGACCAGGACCCCCCGACCACGCTGGAGGTGCTCGCGGCAGGACGGGTCCGCCTGAAGTCCGTCTCCGCCGGTAAGGTGGTGGATGTCGCACTCGACGATCGCCATGCTCCGCTGACAGTAAAAGTATTCCGCTCCGTCACGGGGCTGGACAGGCGCAGGGTGGGAACGATGCCCCTGTTCTTCCACTTCGAGGATGTATACCTATTCAAGCCACGGCTGGGAGAGGGAATGAAGATCATCCCGGAGAACACTCCTGTCGGTCGCGTCGAGCGCGCCGTTCTCGCGATGACCAACGACTCGCGGCGGGGAGCGGGAATGGTCGGGGTCAGAACGGAGGCGAGCACAGAGTTCGGGCCGACCTCCGAACCATTCGACGGCACGAACATCATCGGGACTGTAATAGACATGGATAAACTGAAAGGAGTAAGAGAGAAGGAGACGGTATACATCCGAGAGGTGAGGGAGTGACCGAGTATACTCCCGAGCATATCGGAACCGTAACGAAGTACGTCTTCGTGGAATCCCCCACGCTGACAGCGGGAGAGCTGGCGCTCCGGGCCTACGAGGTCTCCCGCGGGGCGATGATCAAGGAGACCTGTTTCGGGCTTCAGGTGAGCGGCGAACCCGAGGAAGTCGAGCGGATCATCGCTCACGTCCGCTCATTCGATCCCTGTCACATCTTCGTCAAGGATCGGGCATTTCCGCCGGGCGATCCACGGCGCTGCCGCGCGAACCTGGGGGGGGCCCGTCCCGGGTTCCACGGGCTGGAGTACGAGTTCCGCCACCTGCGGAACGTCTCCGCCGGCCTCGAAGAACTGGAGCGGCGGGAAGAGGGGAAGCTGGAAGAGGAGGAGAGAGAGCCTGTTTGTATCCCGGAGAGGCCCCGGCTCGGCATCCGCCGTCTGATCGAACTGATGGAGGCAGAGGAGTCCTGAAAATGGCGAAGGTCTTCATTTACCCCACAACGAGCCTGATCCTCTCCGACATGGTGGCACGGTTCGGGCACGAGCCCCTCGGCTCTCCGCTGGGAATCCGGGAGCGGATTCAGACGGCGGGCATCGACTCCCCGCCCCTGCAGATCACCCCCGAGGAGCCCAAGAAGGGGCTTCGCTACGCGGCGGTCGAGGTTCCGTCGGGCGTTCGGGGACGGATGGCGGTGATAGGCCCCCTGATCGAACATGCGGAGGCGGCGATCATCATCAACGACGCGGACCTGGCGTTCGGCTGCATGGGGTGCGCCCGCACCAACGAACTGGTCAAGTATCTGGTTCGGCGGCGGAAAATCCCTATCCTTGAGCTGATGTACCCGAAGACCGAGGAGGAAGGGATCGCGTTCGTGGCTGCGATCCGGAGGTTCCTCCAGGAGCTCGGGGGTGAGAAGCGATGACCGCCCCCGTGCGGATCGCCCAGCTCTCCTGCGGCTCGGAGTACAGCGGGGTGCAGAAGGAGATCAACGAGGCTGCCGCAGCGGTTAACGCCGAGATCTTCTTCCCGGACATATCGCTTGCCGATATCGAGCGCGACTCCGCTCTCTTCGGGCTCGAGGCCCGCAGCGCCGATCTCAAACTGGCGATCGCCCGCGCCAAGGCGCTCGTTGAAGGTCGGATCGATGCTGATGCGGTGTTCATCGGGACCTGTTTCCGCTGCGCCGAGGCGGCGATCGTGCGGAACGAGCTCCGCCGCTACATTCACGAGAACTCCAGACTCCCCGTCGTCAGCTACTCGTTCACAGAGCGGACGACGGCGGGGACGCTCCTCACCCGCATGGAAGCCCTCACCACCATTGCCCGCCGCCGGGCGCTCCTCGCCCGCGAGGAGCAGGTGGGCCTGACGCTGGGCGTGGACAGCGGTTCCAGCACCACGAAGTCGATCGTGATGCGGGACAACGCCATCGTCGGCAAGGGGTGGGTGCCCACCACCGACGTGCTGAAGAGCGCGGACGAGGCGATCGCCCTGGCGCTCGGCGAGGCTGGGGTGAAGCGGTCCGAACTCGAGGCGATCGGCGTCACCGGGTATGGGCGGTTCCTGATAGGCGAGCATGTAAAGGCCGACCTCGTCCAGGAGGAGCTTACCGTGAACTCCAAGGGCGCCGTCTTCCTTGCCGATCGCCAGCACGGGCCGTGTACGGTGATCGACATCGGCGGCATGGACAACAAGGCGATCTCGGTTCAGGATGGCATACCAGGCACGTTCACCATGGGCGGCATCTGCGCCGGAGCCTCCGGGCGGTTCCTGGAGATGACGGCAAAACGGCTCGGCGTGGATATCACGGAGCTCGGGCCGCTCGCCATGCAGGGGATGGGCGCAAACGTCCCCATGAACAGCTACTGCATCGTCTTTGGCACCCAGAGCCTGGTGAACGCCCTCTCCAGCGGCTGCTCCCCCCAGGACGTCGCCGCGGCCGCCTGCCACAGCGTCGCGGAGCAGGTCTTCGAGCAGCAGCTCCAGGAGATCGACATCAAGGAGCCGGTGATCATGGTCGGCGGCACATCCCTCATCGAGGGGCTGGTGTATGCGATGGGGACGCTGCTCCAGACGGAGATCCTGGTGCCCCGCTACTCGCAGTTCATCGGCGCCGTGGGGTCCAGCCTGCTCGCCTCCGGCTTCATCAAGGGAGAGTAAATGGCCCTCGACTACTTCGAAGTGGAGTGCCCCGAACCCGTCGGCGGAGAGTACTACCGCAGGATCGCGTCGGACGTCCTCCAGGATCAGAACCTGCTGCGGGTGGTGGATCGGCTCCACATCTTCATCGACCCGGGCATCCCCCTCTTCGTCGCGGTGGGGACCATGCGGAAGCTCCCTCCCTTCGTCACGGTGGCGGATTTTGCCGAGGTGGCGGTGCGGGAGGACCGGGCGGTGATCACCCTCGGGAACGAGGCCTACCTGGCCCCGCTCCTCTCCGTCCTCTGGGAGCGTTTCGGACGGCAGAACGTGGATCAGCCGGATCGTTTTACGGTGGTCGTCCACGGAGCGAATCCGGAGCTGCACGCGATCGATGGGATGCATGTATCCAATCCGAGCGAGGGGGTCTATAAAGACCTGATCTACGCCTTCCTCCACATCGCCCCGGAGGGTTTCAAGGTCCGGCGACAGCAGTTCGTGGATGGCAAGTTTTACTTTGCAGCGAGCGAGGATACACTGCCGGAGGACGTGGTGGATGGCATCGTGCGCGAACGGTTCCGGAGGATGGGGGTGACGCTGTGATCCTCGTCCCGATCACGTATAAGGGCGGCGTGTATCAGCACGACATGATACTGGAGCTCGTGGAGGATCTGGGCGGTTACGTCATCCAGAAGCAGGTGATGGCGCAGGAGGTGGTCCTGCAGCTGATGGTGCCGAGAGACGACATCGACGCCATCCGGGCGATGGCGAAGCCGATGGCCGGCGAGGTCACCCTCTCCCCCCTTGTGGGGACGGAGATTGCCGTAATCTCGCCGAGTCTCGAGATCCACCATCTCCCGCACACCTCCTGCGACGTTGCCGAGTACCTGCGGGAGTACGGGGCGAAGACCAACATGATTGGCCTCTCCCGGGGGTTCGGCAAACGGATAGCGCAGCTCAATGTCGAAGAGCGGGACGTGATCAACGAGCACGACCTGGCGGTCTACGTGCTCGGGAACTTCGAGACCTGCATCGCCCGCAAGTTCCCCGCTCTGCGGCGGGGGATCCACGTTCCGATCGTGGTCGTCGGGGGACCGTCGCGGGAGGCGCTGGAGAGGGCGATCGATCCTCCCGTGGAGGGCTACGTGGGCGGCGTGGGACGGGTCATGCACCGCTTCAAACGCCCGGAGGAGATCGAGAAGCTGGAGGAGATCGTCTCCGAGGTGTCCCGGGTGATGGACAGGGTTCGTGAGGAGATCGCCAAAGATCCCCTCTCCATCCTCCCTGCCCACCTGATGGACATCATCAGCGACAGGCTGCCCGAGCTGCACGAGGTCACCTCGCCCACACCGATCACGGTCCAGATGGCCGGGCTGCGGGTGAAGCTGCCCTACGACAGGTTCGCCGAACGGCTGCGCGAGCTCCCGATCGATGGCGATCTGCGGATCGGAAGCGTGGCCGATATCTCCCCTTCCCGCATGCGGAACTACATCCTGCTGAAGATCCGCCCCTTCTCGGAGACCAATATCATGGTCTGACCGGTCATGGCCGGGTGTCGTTCTCTTCCTGGCTCCGCCGATACCCCCATCGAGGTTGACGGAGGCATTCTCCGTGGAGGGGGTCTCGCCCCTCCCCCACGTCCGGGGGGAGAAACTCCTGATTTCCCCAGCCCGAACAGGCCTATCGCATGATTCCCCTCACCGAGGGTAGGGGGCGATCCGGAACGGGCCGCGGGGAGGTGGGTATCCTACAATCGACAGAATATCCTGCACGTCAGAGGACTTGTTCCACAGAGCCTCGTTCATTACCGTTGCGATAGGAAGCGAAGGGGGCAGGCCGGTCGCCGTCAACGGGTCGATCGAGCCGGTCATCGCCGCATGCGATCGAGTCCAATCGGTTCTGCAGTCCGGAGCCGAATGCATCGCAGGGTCTCTGCAGCGGACATTCCTCTCATGCATGTCGTACCGGCGGGATGAGGGTCTGGAGGAGGGGGTGCGATCCCTTCTGGATCCTCCTCAACTGCGATCGGATTCTTCCGGAGAAGCGATGATCGGAGTGCTGTTCAGTGCGGATCTGCGTCCCATGACCTGTCATCATCACGGATGGATAGCCTCTTCTGTCATGGCATCCCGCTACAGGCGGGGATGAGGGCAATCAGGGAGGAGGAATCCCCTCCCTGCAGTGCGATACGCCGGGAGAGACCGGGGTCCAACAGCGGGCAAGTGCGTTCCGATCTCGTATCGGGATTCCACATGGCCCGGATGTCGTGCGCGCACGCATCCCTGGCACGGGAATCCTGCGTACTTCAACCACCCATCCCCGTGATACTGCGATGCCGGGAGGTTCGAATGCACCGCCGGCCCTGAACACTGAGAGAGCCACTGCAGGGGAGATCGGTACCGGTATCGGTCCGGTGCCGATCCCGTCGCGTTGAATGCGGCGCCCGGATCCCGAGGGAGAGCAGACTCCGGTCTACCTGCCAGGGGAAACCTTGAAGGTGTGGGAGGGACTCCTCCTCACACATGACCGTGGTCACAGTCGATCTGCCGCAGGATGTCTGGTCGGAGATCCAAGCGCTGGTCGCCGAGGGGATCTTCCGGGACCCCGAGCAGGCGATTGTATCCCTGGTGAGGAGAGGTCTCACTATGCAGCGCGGAGCGGAGCGGCCGGGGATCCCACCCGCCCCTCTGCCCCCGATGCCCCCGCCGGGCAGGCCTCCCGAGCGGTGGCCGGAGCACCTCGAGTGAAGGGCGGGAGGCAGAGCGCGGGGCGGTTCGCTGGATTCTGCGGGGGATTCCCCGGACCGGGGGAGAGTCCCCCTCTCGAGCGAAGGGGCACCGCTGTGCGCGGAGTGCTGTCGATATATTCTAAACCTTCTCCTGCATACGCTTCTTGAGACCTGTTCAGGGATTGACAGCCCGGTGGACGGACATGGCTTTCGAAGACATCCTTACAACGATCGTCGAGGAGGGGGCTGAGACCATCTCGAAGGAGTGGATGGACGACATCGAGAAGGAGTACGGGCGGGTTCCGCTGATCTTCCGGCGAATGGCCGAACGGCCCGAGGTGCTCATCTCGCATCTCCTCTACAAGGGGGCGATCTCCCGTACGAGCAGCATCGAGCCGAAGTACGTGGAGCTGATCAGCCTTGCCGTCGGATCCGCTCTCAAGTGCCCCCATTGCGTGGAGTACCACATGCAGGCGGCGATGCGGAAGGGGGCGACCCGCGAGGAGATATTGGAGGTGGTCCTGATAGCGGGTCTGCTGGCCAATGCGGCCATCCTGGCCAATGCATACCGCATCATCGACAACGTGGAGAAGTGCACTGCCTGCGATATCAATACCAATAACGTTGGGCTCAAAGAGCCGCCGAAGTGACACTCTTTTCGCAGGCGCGGGCAGAGGCGGCAGCCCTTATGCCCATTTCAACGCTTGCGGCCGCACTCTGCAGACCGTTGCCTGTTTTCGTTGGGAGCCGCAAGCGTCATGGAGCCCCTTCCCCGCTTCGCCTTCGATCGGATGCTTCTCCCTGCACGGTAGCAGAACGCATCTCCTGCCGCGGCCCGGATGGCAGACGCACATCCCCAGGGGGTACTGGCGTCGGAGAGTTCAGGCTGGTTCGATCCTGTCACGACCGCGATCAGCGCCGTGGATGCGGAGGTATCCCCGCACTTCGGATGCCGCTGCACGGCGCTGGGATTCTTTGCAGCGGAACCGAAGATCGGTATCGTTCTCCTGCACTGACGGATTCGAGCCCGGACCTCAAAGATCGCAGCCGCGAAGCCGGTTGCCGCTGCCAGGCACGCGCCGTGAGAGTCGAGCCCCTTCGCTCCGGGGCTGCACTGCAGGAACGGGGGATCTCCCGCGCGCTTCTGGATCCGGGAGGCAGCGACAGCCGCGGAGGCGGTGCGCTGGAGAGTGGCAGCTTCGATAAGGTTCATCCCCTGCGAGCGCGGAGGATCATTCATGTACTGCCGCCCCGTTCCCGAGAGGAATACCTGCCGCATCCCGCCACCCGGGGCCTCCGGATCATTTCCGGAGGAGCGCGGCGATCGGCATCCCTGCGGAATTGCCATCTGCACAGAGGCGGATGGCACGGTGCCCGCAACCGCGAGCGGAACGGCGGAGAAGATTGAAGCATCAACCTCGCAGGAGCGGATCCCCTGCAGCACGGCGGGGTTTGCGGGACCGGGATCGGTTGCCGTCGCCGCCGGTGTGCGGATGCAGGCGGGGATGCCGCTCGGGCCGGCAGGCAGCGTACCGAATCCGCGGAGGATCGATGCGACCTCGAGCCCGTGCACTCGGAGCCTGGAGAAGCGTGGAACATGGTGCATGCTGCATCGGGAGGTCTACGCTGACGCTCCCACCGAACGCGCCGATTGCCGCGGCGGCACCGGCAATGGCCGCTGGAAACCGGATCCCCTCACGCATCCTGCAGTCTACCTGCGGGCTGCGGGAGGGAGCGATTCCTCCCGATCGCTGAAAATGGCGCCGCAGGAGGCAGGGAGTTGAGGCGGTGGGCAGGCGCTCTAGGGATTGCGGTGCTGGCGCTCATCGGGCTGGCTCTGCTCTGCTGGGGTTCGGGAGAGGCAGCCCCCCCGCCGGATCGGGAGGTTCTCTATCAGGTATCCACAATCGATGCCCTTGTGGAGGGAGAGTACGGCGGACTTGTCTCCCTGCGGGAGCTGAGCGGGCGCGGGGATTTTGGAATCGGTACGTTCGAATCCCTGGACGGCGAGATGATCGTAATCAACGGCACCTGTTACCAGGTGAAGGGGGACGGAAGGGCCCACGTCGCGGATCCGGCTGTCGGCATTCCGTTTGCCGCGGTGACATTCTTCGATGCCGATATCGAGATTCCGGTGGCGGAAGGATCCACCTATAGCGAATTCACCGCTTCCCTGGACCGCAATCTTCCATCGAAGTCCGTCTTTTACGCGATCCGGATGGAGGGACTCTTCCCCGCCATGGTGGTGCGCAGCGTGGATGCCCAGCAGGAGCCCTATCCCCGGCTTGCGGATGCGCTCGAGTTCCAGAAGGTCTACGAGTACGGGAACATCTCCGGGTCGCTCGTTGGATTGTACTCCCCCCAGAACGTAGGCGGGCTGAACGTGCCCGGCTACCATCTTCACTTCATCAGCGAGGACAGGAGGACAGGGGGGCACGTTCTGGCGTTCGTTGCCCCTGAGGGCGCCGCAGAGCTGGACGCGACACCGCAACTCCACGTGGTCTTCCGGGAGGGCGCCAACGTCGCTGATCCGGGCGCGAACCTCACGGATGAGCTGGAGCGCGCCGAGAAGCAGAGGTGATGTCGGCAGGATGAGCGGCGACGCGGTCTCGGGAGTCATCGAGGTGGTGTCTGTGCCGAACGTCGCAGGTACCCGCGCGGGGTATGCGCGGCCGGTATGCGCGGCCGGGGAAGAAGGGGCTCAGGGTGTTCCTGGTCGGCTTCATGCAGGCGGGGGGATAGCGTAGGATGGAGTACAGGGTCTCCATTGCCCGCTGCCCGGAATACCGCGACGAAGCAATCCGCGCAGCGGTCATGCAGGTTCTGGAACCGCTGGGAGGGTTGGAGCAATTCGTGGAGAGGGGGGATCGCGTCCTTGTGAAGCCGAACCTGCTGTCCCCCCGTCCTCCGGATGCAGCTGTCACCACACATCCGGCTCTGGTGCGGGTCGTCGTGCGGATGGTGCAGGAGATTGGCGCCATCCCGATCGTGGGAGACTCGCCGGGGGGACGCGGAACGCTGACCTCCTACGCGCATCTCCTGCAGAAGACGGGGATTCAGGCCGTAATCGACGAGACCGGCTGCGAGTCTGCCTGCTTCGATGCCGCATCCACCGTTATCTCCTCGGAGCAGGCGAGAACGTTCAAGAGGTTCCCGGTAGCGGATGCGGTGCTGAATGCCGATGTGGTGATCGGACTGCCCAAGCTGAAGACACATCAGCTCACTCTTCTCACGGGCGCCGTAAAGCTCCTCTATGGATGCCTGCCAGGAGCGACAAAAGCGGAATACCACCTCCACGCAGCCGACAGCGTCGAGCGCTTCGCCGAACTCCTCCTCGATCTGTATATCTCCCTGCCCCCGGCGCTCCATATCATGGACGCGGTCGTGGGCATGGAGGGGAATGGTCCGTCGAACGGGAACCCGCGCCGGATCGGGCTTCTCATGGCAAGCCGAAGCGGCCCGGCGCTCGACTTCGTCGCCGCTTCGATCGTCGGTTTCGATCCGCTCGCACTTCCCACGGTTCGCCTGGCAGCCCTGCGGGGGATCGGTCCCGCGTCCCTTGCCGATATACGGATCGCA
This sequence comes from Methanomicrobiales archaeon, assembly GCA_030019205.1. Classification (NCBI taxonomy): domain Archaea; kingdom Methanobacteriati; phylum Methanobacteriota; class Methanomicrobia; order Methanomicrobiales; species Methanomicrobiales archaeon. The sequence continues at coordinate 10,206 of JASEFH010000015.1, read as the reverse complement.
GGGGAGGATCCCGCCACCGTTGCGGTACCCGACTTCAAACCGGCGGAGGCTCCGATCCTGGGTCGGGTTCCCCCGGAGATGCTCCGCGTTGCCCGCTGGTTTCTCGCCGTCAGACCGTTCGTGCGGGAGGAGTCCTGCATCCGGTGCGGCGCCTGCGCGGAGAACTGCCCGGCTTCTGCCATCCGCTGGAGGGCGGGAGAGAGATCTGCCATAGATTGCCGATCATGCATCCGCTGCTTCTGCTGCCAGGAGATCTGCCCCGCGAATGCGATTGGGATCACGCGCCCGTTCCTCAGGCGGTTCATCCGATAGGCTTGCGAAACCCTTTTCATGCGCACCGTCGCTATACCCGTACGGTGCATGCGCATTGCCTGCCGATCCCAACGGCCAAGCGCTTCACCGGGAGCATGGAGGAGTGCATGGCGGATATCCGCGTATCATCCGATGCCTTTGTCCCCGGCGGCAGGATACCCCGGGAACATACCTGCGAAGGTCAGGATTTATCGCCGCCGATCGCCTGGAGCAACGTACCCGATGGGGCTCGGAGTCTCCTGCTCATCGTCGAGGATGAGGACGCTCCCCGCGGCATCTTCACCCACTGGCTGATCTTCAATATGCCGCCGGATACGCGGCGGCTGGAGGAGAACGTGCCGCGGAGACAGAGGCTATCCGACGGGAGCGTCCAGGGGAGAAACGACTTCGGCACAGTAGGGTATCGCGGACCCTGCCCCCCGCCCGGCAAGCCGCATCGCTTCTACTTCCGGGTGTATGCCCTGGACACGCTGCTGGATCTGGCGGGGAACGAAGGGAGAGCTCGCTTTATGAGGGCGATGGAGGGGCACGTTCTGGCCCGTGGAGAGGTGATGGGGATCTACGGGCGGTGATGCAGGCACGAGGGGACCTCCTGCTCTCCTTCAGAGAGGATGCTCCAGAATACTGACGAACCGTTCCGGGATTCCTGCCGCGCTCTCACTCCCGCCGCGGCCATCATTATTGAGTCAGGGTCGGAGATCCCGCCCCTGCCCGTTCCCGGAAAAAGATATTGGCGGGTCAGAAGAATCCCGAACGGGAACGCGCAATCGACTCGTTCCGCGTCGTGTTCGTGACGTTCACGACGACCGGGACTCCCCCGGGTGTCAGACCGGTCCGATTGTCCGTGGTGTTCGCCGCGGCGATACCCGGAGCTGCGGTCGGCGAGGTTGTCGCCACGGCAGAGGTGGCATTGCCGCTTGGGAGACCCTCCGGAATCAGCACCCGGTCGATGGCGTAAATAATACCGTTGTCCGCGCTGAACGTGTCGGATATGGATACATTATCGTTCAGCGTCATCCCGCCCAGGAGCCCTCTGCTGACGTTCATCGTCTCCCCCGCGAGGGTCGTCACGTTCCCCATACCGACAAGTTCGTCCTCGGTATACTCGCCCTCAACGACGTGGTTGAGCAGTAAGGTGTTGAGACTCTCTTCATCGGCAAGGATGTCGTTAAGCGTCTCGTTCGGCACCTGATCGAACGCATCGTCTGTCGGGGCAAAAACCGTGTATGGACCGCCTTCAGTCAGTGTGTCCGTCAGGTTCGCTGCATCGACTGCGAACAGGAGCGTTGAGAACTGCCCTTCGCCCTGCAGCACCTCCACGATCGACTGCCCGGCTCCGGGCGTTTGATTCGCACCGGGTGTCTGCGTTACGCCAGGGGTCGCTGTTACACCCGGAGTCAAGGTCGCCCCGGGGGTCGGAGTCGTGCTGATATTGGTGAGGTCCTCCACAGTGCAGCCTGCACTGAGAAGAAGCACCAAGACAAGCACCCCTAACACGAGTCCCATCTTCTTGATCATATCTGCCCTCCTCCCTCATGATGAGGGGGTCGCGAACCTATCGTGCAATCTTATATATATTTTTTTGCCCCCTTTCGGGGGCGTAATCTGGCAATAACGGATCCTGACGTGCTGTTCGGTGAAAGAGAGCATTCTCGTTCGCGATCGAGTGTCGGGCGGTATTCGCACCCGTTTCTGCCTCCCCGGTGTGCCGGAACGAGATCGGGGCATGACCTCCTGTCGCGACGCGGACGGGGGACAGGTCATCGCCCGCCCCGCTCCCCGGAGACCGTCCGGCGGGCATAGGTATTTAACGGGTTCTGGATAGGGGGATGCATGGACAGGTTGCTGACACATTCGCTGGGGAAGAGCGGGCGGGAGGTCACGGCGGTCGGGCTCGGGGGCGAAGGAGTCCTCCGAACCTATGGGCGATCCGCGATGGCGGCCGCCGTCGTCGAGGAGGCGATCGGCCAGGGGATCACCTATTTCGATTCGGCTCGCGCGTATGCCGGCAGCGAGGAGTACTATGGGCGTATCTGGTCGCGGAGGGCGGATGTCCGCAGCAGGATCTTCCAGGCCAGCAAGTCCGCCGCCCGCGACCGGGCCGGCGCAGAGGTGGATCTCCAGCAGACGCTCGAGCGGATGAAGGTGGATCACCTGGATCTCTGGCAGATCCACGATGTAAGGACCCGCGACGACCTCCAGAGCATCGAGGGTCCGGGAGGGGCTCTGGAGGCGTTCGAGCGGGCTCGGGACGACGGGCGATGCACCTTCATCGGTGTCAGCGGCCACGAGGATCCTTCGGTGCTGACGTATGCTGTGGAGCACTGGCCCGTGGACACGGTGCTGTTGCCGGTGAACCCAATCGAGGGGATTCTGGGCGGATTCCTGGATACCACGCTTCCGGCGGCAAGAGATCGGGGAATCGCGGTTATCGGGATGAAGGTGCTCGGCGCCGGTTACTACATCGACCGGAACGCCGGGATACCGCCGGAACTTCTGATCCGCTATGCACTCTCGCAGGAGATCGACGTGATTATCGTTGGGTGCTCGCATCCGGACGAGGTGAAGACGCTTGCGGCTGCGGCACGGGGCTTCAAACCCCTCCCCGAGGTAGAACAGCACGAGCTCCTGGATCGCTACCGCCCGTATGTTCAGCAGATGGCATTCTACCGCCGTGTACTCTGAATCGCGATTCCTTTCATCCCGCCGGATCTGCGTGCAGAATCGGGACGATTCCCGCCACCTGCGACGAACAAAAGCGCACAGTTCATGTAGTTTTGCGCCGACACACTGGTATATCGGGATGGAAGGTTCCGCGTTCTGTGGAAGGAAGGGATGTAGCAGGTGAAGACCCTGTTCGATGGCGGGAATGCGTCTGTGTGGATCAGGAAAGGGTTCGATCTCATGCAGGTGGGCAAATTCGGGGAGGCGGTGGAGGCCTTCTCACGGGCTATCGAGATCGATCCGCGGAGCAGCAGGGCACACTGCGGCAAGGGCAGGGCGTTTGCGCACCTGGGTCGGCATGCGGAGGCGCTGGAATGCTTCGAGAAGGCGATCGTCGCTGCTCCCGACGACGCGGATGCGTGGTACCAGCGGGCTCTCTCCCTGGCAGCTCTGGGGAGGCATGAGCAGGCGATCCTCTGCTTCGACAAGACCCTGAAGGCGGATCGGGAAGATCCTTACGTCTGGTACCGCCGCGGACTCAGTCTGGAGGCCCTCGGCAACTATCGGGACGCCCTGGACAGCTACGAGGAAGCCCTGAAGATCCGAACTGTCTTTGAGATAAAGGAGAGGAGGAACCGGCTGCTCGCGGAGATAAAAAGAGGCGCGGAGGACTGACGAGAGGGTTTACGGCGGGACGGCATTCCTGCCAGATCGATTCTTAATCGCCCTTGTTGCCCTGGGCCTCCGTTCATCGCGATGCTGTCGGAGCGGAGTTCCGGAGCGGGGCACAGCCGCCGCCCCCGAGCAAGAGATCTTCGGTTTGGAATCCGCCGGGGAAGGACTGAATGCATTCGCGGGTCGGGTGGCCCGACGGTGTTCTTCTCCCTCCCATCACCCCGCTCTACCCGCACGACAGCCTCGATCCAGGCTGTTCGTTCTTCCACAATCCCGGGTGATGCGTGGTTCGGATCGGGATGGATGCCGGATCCGAAATCCCGACAACCGGCACCCCATTACCGCGACGATGGGCGGGGAAGCTCGGCTCTCCCGCGATCGTACGCCGGAGAGCATGGTGCCGATGGTCAGTGATCTGGCATCGGCGAACCTGGAGCGATCGCCCGCTTCGTCCTGGCGCGAAGCACGTGGATGCGGGATGAGACCGCTTTCGTCGCGGGAGAGGGGGTATCGATCCCCCTCCCCGCCCAAAGGGTTATCCCGTATGGATCCTCGCCCCGTTGCAGTGAGGCGTCGCAACGCGGGGACGGGGGACATGCGGGGGGACGCCTCCCCCTCCTGGTGCGATATGGCCTGTACAGGAACACAGGATCGGAGCTGGATTCTGGGTCGGATCGAGTCGGCATGCTCTCATGGCATGGAGATTCGGCCACATCCGGCGACAATCGGAATGGCAGGGATTCTCAAGGGGATTGGACCGCGTGGCTCCCCTCTCCAGGAATCGTCTGCGGGGGTGAGAGGCAGATGCGGGAGGGGCGCAAACCCCTTCCGTAACTCCTCCGATCCGATAGAGCCTGCCTGGACAGGCAGTGTCGGTATTCCGGAGAATACGCTTGGACGCCGTAGTTCCTGCCCGGTAGAATGGAGCGGGCTCGCTCGAGCGATCCGCTCCCGAACAGGGATCTAAAGCCCGAACTGTGCGAGGGTGGTCCGCGTCGGGTCCACGTCGTCCCAGCTCCACCCGACCGCCTCGATGATGCGGGAGATCGGCTGCTTGATAGTTTTATCCAGCATCGTCTCGTAGTCGACCACGAACTCGGGGGGGACCTGATCGCCGTACTCGAAAGCGATCACATCCGTCTGGGGGTACCGTGCCCGCACGTGCTTGATATACACCCGCTTGGGCTTGCTCCCCCGCCCGAACTGGGCGCCCAGGTGTTGGTTGGCGTACTTCGCTCCGCGGATGTGGGCGTCGTTCGTCTCGTACTGGTCCAGCTGCTTTCCGATGCCGCCCGGGATGCCAATCTCGTCCAGAGTGAACTTCCCGGCCCGGTACTTCCTGATGATCCCGCTGAGATATGCCCGAACCGCTTCGAACCCCTCGCCCCGGAGGAGCATATCGAAGACCTTCTTCTGGACGATGCGGGTGATCTGGGGCGAGTCGCTCCTGCGGATCTCGAACCCCACGACGTCGATCTCGTCCACTTCCCTGCCCTCCTTCCAGATCAGGTGCCCGCCGTAGCGCTTCTTCTTGCCCGCCTGGAAGAAACGGCGGTAGATCTTCTCGAACTTGATGGAGAAGTAGTGCTTCTCGGCATTCAGGGTGTTGCGTGCGAAGTCGGCATAGCTTGCGTTGAGCGCCGCCTCGATCTCCCTCGCCGTGCGGATCGTCGTCCCGATATCGGAGGGCGGGAGCTCCACCATGCACGAGTCGGTATCCCCGTAGAGCACGTGGTATCCCATCTCCTCGATCACGCGGCGGGTATGCTCGATGATCGCCCTTCCCACCGAGGTGATCGCCGAACCGATCTCCCGGTCGTACAGGCGGAAGCGGGCGTAGCCACTGACGCCATAGTAGGAGTTCATGATGACCTTGATCACGTTCTGCTGGAGATCGTAGAGCAGGTACTGGCGGGAGCCGAAGGGGTGCTGGTTCCGCAACCGCTTCCTCTCCTCGCGCTCTTCCAGAAGCTCCGCGAGGATGCTCCGCGTCAGCCCGTCCGGCTCCCGCCGGAAACGGACCCCGTTCGGAGCCCGGTACTCCCCTTCCGGATCCTTCGTCTCCGGAGACGCGTTGATGGTCATCATCGCCATGGGGTACAGGGATTTCAGGTCCAGCACCACGACGTTCTCGCGGATGCCGAGCGTGGGATCGAAGACGGTTGCCCCCTCGAACTCGTCGCCTGCGGCGAAACCCTTGGACGGAAGCACGAACCGTCCGTGCGCCTTCCGCAGGACGTAGACATCGATCACGCTGGAGGAGTTGATGGTGCGGTCCAGGGGGCAGCCGACGTAGCGGGCAATCTCCCGGTAGAATTCGATGATCAGGTTTTCGCGATCGATAGCGACGCAGAGGGCGACGTCTGTGAAGTTGTACTCGATCAGCCGCCTCAGGTCCGTTCTCCAGAGATCGGAGACGGTTCCGTTGTATCTCACCTTCGTCTCGCCGAGCTCCGCTTCCGCAATCGCGTCCAGCCGGTAGGACTCCTTCTGAGTGGCCCCGTGGATCTTCTTGTAGCCCTGGAGCAGATCGAAGATGGCTCTCCCCCGCAGCGCGTTCCGTTCGGTCTGCCCGGGCAGGCGGGCGAGCAGAGTCGGAGAGAGGCCCAGCACTTCCATGCGCCGCAGCAGATAGGGGATATCGAACTCCTCGATGTTCCATCCGCTCAGGATATCGGGATCCACAGCCCGGATGTGCTCTACGAATCCTTTCAGCATGGCATGCTCCGTCGCATAGCAGCGGATGGCGTGCTTCTCCTCGCAGAAGCATCCATCGGGGAGCGTGGCCCCGCGACCGAGCGACGGCAGATCCGAAGACCCCCCCGGGGGCTGGAACAGAAACGTTGCATAGGCATTTTCAAACGAATCCCAGCAGGTGATGCAGAGGATGCTGTCGTTCTCCGCCTCGGGAAATCCGCGGGAGTCGTCGCACTCGATATCCAGCATGCAGACCCGTGCCGGTGCCTCTACATCGGCAGGCGTAATCTCACGGTAATCGACCGTCAGAGCGGGCGCCTCAACCCCTCCCGTCAACCCGCAGTCGATCATGAAACGCGTGGCGAAGGGAATGTCCGCCTCGTAGTGCTGGAAGCGTTCGCGGACGTCGCGGACATCGGTGGGGCGCGGGGTGTAGAGCCTCCGCAGCGGCTCCCCGCGGATGGAGCGGTAAACGGAGCCCCGCTCCACCTCGACCGTCGGCGGAAGGTTGTTCTGGTCGGCCTCCCCTACCGGGGCGTAAAAGTAGGGGCGGAATCCCGTGACCTCCAGGTGAACGGCGCAGCCGCTCTCGTCCCTCCCGAATATGTGGATAACGGGACCCTGGGCTGTGTTGCTGTATTCCACCTGGTTGATGGCGATCCGCACCGCACCGCTCCCGGTATCGATGCAGGCGGCGGGCGCATGGTACTCTTTGACCGCATCGACGGTCCCCGACATGTCAGACATCCAGCGATGCACAGAGGGCTTTTACGAACGCCCCCGCCTCCTCAAACCTCTCCCTCTCCCATTCGTCCAGCTGCCACTCCTCTATGCCTTCGATTCCTTCGCCCCCGATCCGGATGGGAACCCCGATGGAGCAGCCGGAGAGACCGTACTCACCGTCGACCACGGCAGAGGCGGTGATGATGGATCCGGCATCCTCGCTTATCATATCCACCAGATCGACGATATGGGCGGAGGGACCGAAGGTCGTGGCTCCCTTGCCCTCGATGATCTTCATGCTCATGCCGCGGAGAGCGGAAAGGATCTCCTCCTTCTTTGGGAGGTCCACCTGCACGGGGAGCTGGGAGAATAGGGGTACCTGATGCTCCCCATGCTCCCCCATCACATAGCCTTCCCCGTCGATCCCGTTCTCCAGCAGCTGGATCTGGAAGCGGGCGCTGTCGACCTGCCCCCCAAACCCGATACAGCGGGCCGGATCCAGCCCGAGACGGCGGCAGAGATAGTAGTTGAGAACGTCGACGGGGTTGCTCACGGTGATGAAAATGCCGGAGAATTGCTCCAGATATCTCGTGCAGGCAGCGGCGACGGGGAGGTTGGCGCCGATGAGATCGGCACGGGTCTTGACATGCGGGGTTCGGCCCGACCCGGCGGCAAAGATGCATATATCAGCATCCCGCATGCGGGATAGATCGGTGGAGATGTCCAGGTATGGCATGGCGTGCTGAAGATCGAGAACCTGCGCGTGCAGGAGGGGCGAGTAGATGTCGTGGAGGATGAGCTCGTCCACGATGCCCATCACAGAGGCGAGGAATGCCACCTCGCCTCCCACCCTCCCCGTCCCCATCACCGCAAGGCTTGTCATATGATACTATAATGGGTATGCTAATAATAAAAAAACTACAATCACTCTGAATATGCTGAAGCTCAGGCCCGGTGCGGTTCGCGTGGGCGGCGTGCCGCTGAGGAACCACCTGATACTGGCAGCGGGCATCCTGGGGACGACGGGCTCGTCGGTGAAACGGGTGCTCGCCCATGGTGCGGGAGGTGCGGTGACGAAATCGATCGGACCCTGTCCATCTGACGGGCATCCGGGACCCTGCGTGGTGCAGCTCGACTGCGGCGTCCTGAACGCGATGGGGCTCCCGAACCCCTCGAGGGAGTTCCGGGACGAGCTCTCCGCGCTCCAGGGCGAACCGGTCCTTGTGAGCATATTCGGCGGAAGCCCGGAGGAGTTTGGAACCGTTGCCGGCTGGTTTGCCGATACGGCTGCCGGATTCGAGTTGAACTTGAGCTGCCCGCATGCCGAGGGGTATGGAGCGGCGATCGGGAGCGATCCCGCGGTGGTGGAAGCCTCCACCCGTGCGGTGCGGGAGTTCGGCATACCCACCTGGGTGAAACTTACGCCGAACGTCGCTAGCATCGCGACGATCGGTCTTGCGGCGGAACGGGGGGGAGCAGATGCCCTCGTCGCCATCAATACGGTGAAGGCCATGCGAATCAGCACGGAATTGCGGCGGCCCGTCCTCGGAAATCGCTACGGCGGACTCTCCGGCCCCGCGATCTTCCCGATCGCGGTGCGGTGCGTCTACGAACTCTACGAGGCGTGCTGCATCCCCATCGTCGGGTGCGGGGGGATCTCGACGCCCGCCCACGTGATCGAGATGATGATGGCAGGAGCGAGCGCGGTCCAGATCGGCAGCGCGGTCCTCGAGGGGCCGGACATCTTCGAGAGGATAGGATCGGGGCTGTACAGCGAGGACGGTCTGGCCCCGGAAGAGATCGTCGGGTGTGCCCATGCCTGATGCGTTGCCGCGGGCGGTGACCATCCGGGGAATCGTGAAGGAGACGCCCACGATCCGGAGTCTCTTCTTCGAAGAGTCGTTTCCGTTCTCGCCCGGGCAGTTCGTGATGGTCTGGGTGCCGGGTGTGGACGAGATCCCCATGGCGCTCTCCTCCGCGATCTCCATTTCGGTGCAGAGGGTGGGGGATGCCACCGCAGCCCTGTTCGGGCTCTCAGAGGGCGGCCGGATCGGAATCCGCGGGCCATTCGGGAACGGTTTCTCCGTTCACGGGCGGACGCTCGCTGTCGCCGGGGGGATCGGGGCAGCCCCCCTGGTCCCTCTCGCTGCCGAAGGGAAGGTGGAGACGTTCCTCCTCGGGGCGAAGACCTGGAAGGAGGTCCCCTTCACCGAGGCGCTTCGCCGCTGCACGGATCTCCGGATCGCGACGGACGATGGAACGCTGGGGCACCACGGTTTCGTGACCGATCTCCTGGATGCCGTTCGATTCCGGGAGTTCGACCATGTCTGTGTCTGCGGTCCCGAGGCGATGATGCGGACGGTGCTGAAACGCCTCCAGGATGCGGGGATCGCCGATCGGGGCCAGTTCAGCCTGCATCGGTACATGAAATGCGGGGTGGGCGTCTGCGGCTCCTGCTGCATCGACCCGGACGGGCTGCGCGTCTGCCGCGACGGCCCGGTCTTTCCCGGAGATCGCCTGCTCGAGAGCGAGTTCGGACGGTACGCCAGAGATGGCAGCGGGCGGAAGGTATACATCTGATTCCCATTGGTGAGAAACCTTCCGGGGGATTTTTCGTCCCGCGGATAGCCCATCGATGATCCGGATGCTCCTCCCCTTTCTGAGGGGAGGGGAATAGTGAAATATGCCCGTATCAGATGAAAGATCCGGGTAGAAGCCTCTCTATCGCGCGAAGGGGCAGGCGGAGACTCTTCCCCGGAGCATACCAGAACGGCATCAGCCTCGATGGGGATCCGGACCCGCTTTTTGGAAAGTGAAGACCTCACCCCGAACCTGCGCAGGGAGGGCTGTTGTCGCGACACGGCAGCGGATGCCAATTCGTCGTCGATCGTGGCGCGGCGGGGGCGGTGCGTATTCTCCTCTTTTGAGCCATCCGGGGCTACATCCTGCTGAAGTGCAATAGGATGAGCTCCTGGATATGGTGGATTCGGTGACAAAACAGCGGTGTACAGGTGCAGAAGAAGGGCCTACCTTTCTTCCAAGCTATCATACCGGCTGGAAGGGCACTGTGACGTAGCGCTCCCGGATTTTCCTCCCTTCCGGGCTATCGTACCAGCGGGGTGGGGGCACGGGGGG